>CAZRSI010000230.1:0-4125 GCA_964602575.1 uncultured Anaerolineae bacterium | reverse complement strand
GGAGATGTTTGAAGTCCAATAAGGGGTTCATCTTGGTAATTGCTTCGGAGAATTAGGAATGACCCGAGGAGTCATCCTGAACAAGCGCTACCGGCTGCTAACCGAAGTCGGCGCGGGGCAAATAGCTACCGTCTTCAGGGGTGAAGATACGTGGCGAGATGTGCCGGTGGCGATCAAGGTGCTGCGCCAGGAGTATGCGGAGAACGCAGCTTTCCTGGACCGCCTCCACAGCCAGGTCCAGGTGCTGGCTGGTCTGGCACATCCCAACATCGTGACTATCTATGAGGTGGGTCACGACGGCGATTACCACTACCTGGTGATGGAATTCGTGGAGGCTCCCACCCTCAAAGAGTTGATCCAGGTGGGCATCCCTTTTTCGGTCGAGCGGGCTCTGGACATTGCCATCCAAATCTGCGCTGCTGTAGGCCATGCCCACCGGGTCGGCATCGTGCACGGCGATATCAAGCCTCAGAACATCTTTGTCTCCACCAATGGACGGGTCAAGGTGGCTGATTTTGGAATCGCCTCTGCCCTTTCCGTAGTTCCCGTGGTTGAGGGGGAGATCGTCTGGGGTACGCCCCATTATTTCTCACCTGAACAGGCCGCTGGCGAGAGTGTGAGTCCAGCCTCGGATGTTTACTCCATTGGCGTCGTCATCTACGAGATGCTGACAGGGCGCCCACCGTTTGAAGCCGAGACCGGCATGGGGGTAGCTCTCAAGCACCTGCGGGAGGAGCCGGTTCCCCTGCGCCAGTTGAACCCTTTAGTACCTTTGCAGGTAGAGCGGATTGTGCGCAAGGTGATGGCCAAGGAGCCCGCGGCTCGCTACCGCACGGCGGATCAGTTGGGCCGTATATTGGACAGTTACCGGCGTTTGAGCGAGGAGACGTCCATGGACAGGCAGCGCACTGTCGTGAAGCCCCGTCCTCGCCCCGCCAGGCCTGAGAAATACGAGGCCCGCGTCGGGTCTCCACGTCGCCGGCCGAAGCCCGAGGGAGAAGATAGGGGGCGAGATTGGCTGGCTGTTTTTCTAGGAGTGATGGCTGTTTTGGCCGTATTGTGTCTGATACCCTTGGGGGTGGCAGTGCATCGCCGCTACAGCGGGGCTGTTCCCAAGCCTACGGTCACTCCGACTCCATTTTGCACCCCTGTGTCTCATAAGGTGCAGGTGCCCAATGTGGTTGGCTTGTCTCAGGAAGAGGCCCAACGAGTTGTAGAGAAAGCAGGCCTGCGCTTTGCTGTGGTAGGGGAGAAGCACGATGCTTCCATACCAGCCCTGAATGTCATTGCCCAAACACTGCCCGCTGGCCAGATGGTCGGAGAAGGGGAAACGGTGGGGGTTGTCATAAGTCAGGGGCCGCGTTTTGTCACTGTGCCACCGGTAGAGGGCTTGCCCATCGCGGCTGCGGAGCCAGGGCTGAAGGAGATGGGGCTGGAGATTGACCGAAAGGATGTCTGGAGCAGAGAGGCTGAGGGCACTATCTTGTCCCAGGATCCTCCGGCGGATTCCATTGTCTCCGAGGGAAGTGTTATCACCCTGGTGGTCAGCAGCGGCCCCCGGCTGATACTGGATGTTAACCTGGACAACAAGGTCCTGCTCAAAGCCTGCGATCTGGAGAGCGATACCCTGAAGCCAGGGGAGACGCTGAGATTCACCCTGTATTGGCGTTCTCTGCAACCGATGCAGGAGGACTATACCGTGTTTGTGCATGTAGCCAGGGCTGATGGATGGATCCTGACCCAGCGGGATGTGCAGCCGCGGGATGGAACCCGTCCCACCAGTTCGTGGTTGGCTGATGAGTGGATCGAAGACCATCATGAGCTCTCCATTCCCAGCGATGCCACCCCCGACATTTACTGGCTGAAAGTGGGTATGTACCTTCAAGCTACGATGAGGCGCTTGCCGGTGGTGGATCCTGGCCAGGCGAGGGTGTTGCAGGATAGTGTGCTGGTGAAGGAGCTACGGGTGGTTGCTGCTCAGTAGGGTATGATTGGCATATTTGGTTGATCTCTGGTATAATTACATTATGAGGGAAGTTTTCATTGCATTTAATTGCTAATTGCTGGGATGGAGGGTGAAAGTGTCTGGAGGAAGGTTTAGGAACATCTTTGTCTACCTGATCATTTTGGTGGCGGCGGTATTTTTGGTGTTCAATTTCTCTTCGCAGTCAAAGAAGGTGGATGAGGTGCCCATTAGTGAGATCGCTGCCGCGGCCAAAGAGGGTGAGATAGAGCGTATCGTTGTGTTAGGGGATCATTCCTCGCTGAAGGTGGAGTTCAGGGATAGAAAGGAGCCAGCGCTCTCTCGTAAGTCGGAGGATGCAGACATTGTTGAGGTGTTGCGCAATTTGGGTGTTAGTGAGGAGGAAATTGAGGCGATTACGATCGAGTACCAGCCACCCAGTGGTTGGACCAGTTGGGTGAATCTGCTCGTTGGTATCTTGCCTGCTCTCCTTTTCGTGGGCCTGTTTTACTTTATGCTGCGCCAGGCGCAGGGCACCAACACCCAGGCTCTCTCTTTCGGCAAAAGTCGGGCACGGATGTTCACCGGCGATAAGCCTACTGTCACCTTCGACGACGTAGCAGGTGTAGAAGAAGCCAAGGAGGAACTGGCTGAAGTGGTGGAGTTCCTTAAGGAGCCGGAGAAATTCATCTCCCTGGGGGCTCGCATCCCCAAGGGGATCCTGCTGGTGGGGGCTCCGGGCACAGGCAAAACCCTTTTGGCCAAGGCTGTATCGGGCGAGGCTGGAGTGCCTTTCTTTTCTATCTCTGGAAGCGAGTTTGTGGAGATGTTCGTCGGTGTAGGAGCCAGCCGGGTACGTGATCTCTTCGATCAGGCCAAGCGTCATAGCCCCTGCATTGTCTTCGTGGACGAGATAGATGCCGTGGGGAGACACCGAGGGGCTGGGCTGGGGGGCAGCCACGACGAGCGGGAGCAAACCCTGAACCAGATTCTGGTGGAGATGGACGGCTTCGACACCGATACCAATGTGATCGTCCTGGCAGCGACCAACCGCCCTGATATATTGGACCCTGCGCTGCTGCGCCCAGGCCGTTTCGACCGGCGGGTGGTGTTGGATATACCCGACATAAATGGACGCAAAGCCATCCTGGAGGTGCATGTGCGGGGCAAGCCACTGGCCAGCGATGTGGATCTGAAGGTGCTTGCCAGGCAGACCCCCGGCTTCGTGGGAGCCGATATAGAGAACATGGTGAATGAGGCAGCCATATTGGCAGCTCGCAGGAACAAGAAAGTCATTGGCATGGAAGAGTTTGAGGAAGCTATAGAGCGCGTGGTGGCTGGCCCGGAGCGAAAAAGCAAGATCATCAGTGATGAGGAGAAGAAAATCATTGCCTACCACGAGGCGGGACATGCCATAGTGATGAGCAAGCTCCCTCACTGCGATCCTGTGCACAAAGTCTCTATTGTCTCGCGAGGATTGGCGTTGGGCTACACCATGCCCTTGCCTGAGGAAGACCGTTACCTCAAGCACCGAAACAAGTTCAGGGATGAGTTGGCTGGGCTCCTGGGAGGGCGTGCAGCGGAGGAACTAGTGTTCGGCGATGTGACCACGGGAGCTGCTAACGATCTGGAACGGGCCACTAAGTTAGCGCGGAAGATGGTCTGCGAGTATGGGATGAGCGATAACCTGGGACCGATGACTTTCGGGCAGAAGCAGGAGTTAGTTTTCTTGGGGCGGGAGATCGCCGAACAGCGCGATTACAGCGAGGCGGTGGCCCAGGAGATAGACCGGGAGGTGCGACGTTTTATTGACGAAGCCTACAATCGGGCCAAGGAGATATTGACCACCTATCGGGATAAACTGACGGCTCTCGCCCAACGCCTTGTTGAGGAGGAAACTCTAGAGGGGCCTGAGCTGGAAGCTATGCTGGCCTAAGTGCCTACCGATGAAATCGGGCTCAAGAGCCCCATTGACAGCTAACTCTAAATTAAAGAAGCGGAGTCATCAGGTCAGCCTCCGCTTCTTTGCTTTTGGTATCTCACACCTTATTATGTTTCTATACTTTCGCGGTTTTCCCGAAACGCCAAGGTGGTAAGACCAAGGCGAAAGAGCGAGCTTTCGCCGAAATGGAAAGCCAAGAGCACCAAAAGGGGGCTGTAAG
>CAZRSI010000229.1:0-4134 GCA_964602575.1 uncultured Anaerolineae bacterium | reverse complement strand
TCAGGAACGAAATCAACATGCTCGCTCTAGGGGACGACAAGGTCCTCTCATTCCGTGGTAACAGGCTAAATGAAATGCTTAGAGCCAGGGGCTTGGAGGTCTTTGATCCCGATACCAGAACTTTTGCTATCGCAGGCGAGGGACCTCATTGCTTGTCGTTTGAGTTAGAGCGAGAGCCATAAAGACGCCTCGCCCGCTCCAGAGGTGATCTGGCCACGAAATCGGGGCGAAGATGTCCATTGTCGCACTACGAGGCAGTGGGGCTTCATTCAAAAGGGGGAATAGCGTTCGTTTTGCGCAGGGGGGAGAGATGCGGCGCACAGTGCTTCTTGTGACAATAGTAATCGGTGTTCTGCTGCTCATTTTGGTGGGCACGGTGATAGGAACCTCTTCGGCTATGCCGCCTGTGCAAAGACCCAGGCCAACACCCAGAATTCCGAATCGCGTCTATTACACCAAGCGGTGCTGGCCTGGGTGCCATTACGACCCAGCCAAGTTGTCTGAGGAGCCACATGTTTACGTTCAAGAGTTCGAAGGGGAGTTACCTTCAGGGTGGAGCTGGATTAACGAGGATCCCACTCACTGGATGCTGATGGAGGTACCCGGGGCCTTGCGCATCGTGTCGCAACCCGGCTCCATCGCCGGAGACCTGCGTGATGTAGCAAATGTGCTGGTCAGAGACGCTCCCCTCGGGCACTTCGATATCGTGGCCAAAGTGGCCTTCGGTCCTGTCGTTGAGACCCAGACCGCAGGAATCTTCATGCAGTTTGGGGACGTGGGTGTTATCTCCCTGACTCGAAGCTATGGCGCGGAAGGGCAAGGCTTCTACTTCGATGGTTCGGATCTGGGGTGTGGCCGGGCAGCTTTGCCGACAACGGAGGAACAGGTCTACTTGATGCTACGCAAGGCGGGTAATTCCTACATTGGTTGTTACAAAATGGGCGAGAAGTGGGTTCAAGTGGGACGTTGTTACTACTACAAGCGGGCTCCAAGCCGCGTGGGGATCGCGGTGGCCAATGGTGACCCTGGCGCGCCCGAGATAGCGGCCGACTTCGACATGGTCTCCGTCATCGAGCGCCCTTAATACTACACCGCAGATGCTCAAGGTGACTGTCACCTGTAAGGCCAGGAGGCACTGAAACGCCTCCCGGAGCACGAAGGGACATCAACACAGAAGAGGGGCTACCCAACAATTGGAGCGACCTGTGTATGACAGTAGCAGTTGCTGAAGTTGAACCCGGATTATTGGAACGCTTCCTGCGGGGCCGCAGGTGGTACGGAGCGGAATGGTACATGACGGTGATCGGGGGGCTCATCGTTGCCTTCATCGTCTTGCTAACCCTGGTCTCATTTCTGACGCCCAACCTGGCCCCCTACGACCCGGAGGCACGCTCTGGCACTCCTTTTGAGCCGCCTAACGCAGCCCACCTGTTCGGCACCGACCAATTGGGCCGCGACATCTTTAGCCGCATCATCTACGGCTCTCAGATCGTGCTCCAGGTGGCACTGCTATCGGCTACATTCTCGCTGGTAGTGGGCGTTCCGATAGGCCTCTTCTCCGGCTTCGTGGGCGGGTGGATAGATCGCGTCCTTTCGCTGATCATGGACAGCATCTATTCCTTCCCTGGCCTGATCTTGGCCATTGCTTTGGCGGCCATGCTGGGCGCTGGCGTGCTAAACATCTCCATCGCTATCGCCGTGGTTTACGTGCCCATCTTTTTCCGCCTGGTGCGTGGCCAGGTGCTTTCCATCAAAGAAGAATTGTACGTGGAGGCTGCCCGGAGCCTGGGAGCCCGTGGGCGAACGATTCTATGGCAGTACATCTTTCCCAACGTTATCCCTTCCATCGTGGTTGTCTTTTCCCTAAATATCGCTGATGCCATTATCACTGAGGCGGGCCTGGCCTTCATAGGTTTAGGAGTAGACCCGTCGCGACCGGACTGGGGCTACGACATCTACCGGGGTAGAGCGGAGCTGGTGGGAGGGCGTTGGTGGCCGGTGACCTTCCCCGGCTTGGCTATCGCATCGGTGGCCTTAGGCTTTAGCATGTTTGGCGAGGGATTGAGTGAAATCTTGAACCCGAGGTTGACCGAAGCATGAGCGAGCCGGTTGTAGAAATCCGCAACTTGGACGTGGATTATCCTACCAGATTCGGTATCGTCCGAGCGGTGGACGATGTCAGCTTGACCATTCAGCGAGGCGAGGTGCTGGGGCTGGTGGGCGAGTCGGGCTGCGGCAAGTCCACTTTGGGGATGGCGCTTTTGCGTTTGTTGCGCCCGCCGGGCAAGATCACTGGTGGCCAGATCCTCTTCAACGGTAAGAACCTGTTGGAGCTAAGCGACGAGGAGATGCGCCTCCTGCGTGGGGAACACATCTCGATGGTCTTCCAGGATCCTATGACCTGCCTGAATCCGCTGCAGCGCATCAGCGACCATCTGGTGGAAACCATTCGCACGCATCGGCCAGAGGTCAGCAAGAAAGAGGCCCGTATGCGAGCGGCAGAGTTGATTGACCGTCTGGGGATCATGGCCGAGAGACTGGATGATTATCCTCACCAGTTGAGCGGGGGGATGCGCCAGCGGGTGATGATCGGGTTAGCCCTGGCCCTGAACGCCGATTTGATCATCGCCGACGAGCCAACGACCTCACTGGATGTCATCGTGGAGGCCCAGTTCTTGGATATGCTCCGAGAGCTGCAAAAGCAGTTCAATCTGACGATACTGCTCATCACCCACAACATTGGGGTGGTAGCCGAGGTGGCCGATCGGGTGGCCGTGATGTACGCTGCCAAGCTGGTGGAGTTAGCGGATGCGTATCCATTGTTCGACAACCCGTTGCACCCCTACACACGAGGCCTTTTGAAGTCGGTGCCCAATATCCGGCTTGTGGAGGATGATCTGGAAATCATGGCTGGTGCGCCGCCAGACTTGCGCAACCCTCCCCCCGGCTGCAGATTCCACCCCCGTTGTCCGCAGGTGATGGAACGGTGCCGGGTAGAGGAGCCGCCTTTCCGTGAAGTGCGGCCCGGACATTGGGCAGCATGTTGGTTATATTGAAACTTTTGATCATATGTTGAGTGGGGCGTGAGTAGATGTCTGACAATCTCGTCGAAGTGCGGGGCTTGAGAAAATGGTTTCCTGTCCAGAGGGGTTTCATAGAGCGCCTGGTAACCCGCAAGCGACAGTTTGTGCACGCTGTAGACGGAATTGATTTCGACATTCGTCGGGGTGAGGTGTTCGGGTTGGCTGGGGAAAGCGGGAGCGGCAAGACTACTACCGGTCGCCTGATATTGCGCTTGGTAGAGCCTACGGAGGGAAGCATCCTCTTCGATGGTGTGGACCTGGCTTCGCTCAGTGACGAGGAGATGCGCCGCATGCGCAAGCGAATGCAGATTATCTTCCAGGATCCCTTTGCTTCCCTCAACCCGCGCATGAAGATTGGAGATGCTATCGGTCACAGCCTGGAGATTTTCAAAGTAGCCACGGGTGAGGAAAAGCGCCAGCGTGTGCTGGAGATGATGGAGCGAGTTGGGTTGACACCGGCGCAGTTCTTCTATGACAAGTATCCCCATCAATTGAGCGGAGGGCAGCGTCAGCGTGTCGTGTTGGCCAGGGCCCTGATGTTACACCCCGACCTAGTCGTCGCCGATGAACCCATCGCTATGGCCGATGTCTCCGTGCGGGCCCTTCTGCTGGATCTGATGCTGCAACTCAAAGAGGACTTCAACCTGACATATCTGTTTATCACCCACGACCTGGCGACGGCCAAATACATTTGCGATCGCATCGCCATTATGTATCTAGGGCGGATCTGCGAGATGGGCACCCTGGAACAGGTCTATCGAAATCCGCAGCATCCTTACACCCAGGCATTGCTGGCTGCGGTGCCAGTGCCCGACCCCCACGCCCGTCGGGAGAAGAAGTTGCCCAAGGGCGAAATTCCCAATCCCATTAACCCTCCTTCTGGCTGCAGATTTCATCCTCGTTGCCTCTATGCCAAGGACATCTGCAGTGAAGAGGAGCCTCGTTTGGTGGAGGTTGAGCCAGGGCATTTAGTCGCTTGCCATATTGCGGGCGTGCGCAGCGAAGCCTGGGGAGCTTGAGGGGCGCCCTCTCAACCCCGCTTTTTCCTGTT
>CAZRSI010000228.1:0-4146 GCA_964602575.1 uncultured Anaerolineae bacterium | reverse complement strand
TCGCTCGACCAGCACATGCTCCATGGTGGGGTCCACCGTGTCTATCAGCGCCGTCTTCCCACTACCCCTGACAAGATAGGCATTGTAGCTCGTGCCATCGGGGAGGGGGATAAGCTCGTCGAAGAGCCTCCTGTCCCAATCGATGGCTCCCACCCAATAGACGCCGTCTTTAATTTTTCTTGCGTGCATTCTTTCACCTCCCAAGCGCACTAACACTCAAAAATACTCTCGGCCAACGGATATTATAACATTTTCCCTTTCTGAAGCCACATCCCTCCGGAGTTACCCCGGACGGGTGCAAGCTCCTCCCTTACCAGCCTAATCTGAATGCACTGCTTTCTTAACCAAGTCCCCACTTTTCCCACAGGGCCACCAACAGTGGGACGATGGCCAGAGCGGGCAAGAAGCTAGCTACCCTGACCCGCTTTATCTCCAGGAGCAAAAGGCCAATCCCCAGGATCATCACACCGCCCGTGGCCGTCATCTCCGTGATCATGGGATCGGTGAGGACGGTTTGGAAGAGAGAAGCTCCCAGGGTCAAAACTCCCTGGTAAACGAGCACCGTGATGGCGGAGAAGGTCGTCCCCATCCCCATCGAGGCAGCGAAGGCCAGCGCAGAGAAACCATCCAGCACGCTCTTTATGGCCAGCAGGGTGTAATCGCCCGACAGGCCGTCCTGGAAAGAGCCCAGGATGGTCATGGGTCCCACGCAAAACACCAGGCTGGCGGTGACGAAACCTTTGGTGAACTCACCCCGGGCCAGGAGGGGAAAGCGGCTTGCCTTGCCTTCCAGCCATTTCCCAGCCCTGTCCAACCGCTCCTCCAGCCGCCACCACTCCCCCAGCATGCCACCGATGACGATGCTGATTAGTA
Source organism: uncultured Anaerolineae bacterium (assembly GCA_964602575.1). Classification (GTDB taxonomy): domain Bacteria; phylum Chloroflexota; class Anaerolineae; order VGOG01; family VGOG01; genus CAZRSI01. The sequence continues at coordinate 3,273 of CAZRSI010000228.1, read as the reverse complement.
CCAACAGGAAGTTCTCGGTGGTGATGGCCATGCTCACCCCCACCGCCAGGGTCACCAGGCCCACGCCCTGCATGACGATGCCCCGGATGCGCGCAGGCAGCCTCTCACCCAACAGGGTGCCCAGGGTGCCGCCTGCTATAATGGTGCTCACGTTGATAACAGTACCCGTCATCCTACCGAACACCCTTTGAGTTAACGTAGTAGCGGAACGATTCTTTCATCCCACCTCTCCCTCGACGAGTTTCTTCCCAAGAAGATAGGCTTCCTTCAACGCCGTGGGATGCTCTCTTATCTCGCCCTTCTCGTCCACTCCGCGGAAAAAGAGTTCCCCCCAGTACTCTACGTCAATGACGAGGAATAGATTCTTCACCACAGCCTTTGCATGGTCAAAGAGATCGGGAAACCTGGTGCCGCCCACGGAGATGAAGACACCTTTTCTCTTCCTGGCAGCGATTTTCTTCTTGAGGACGTATTTGCGGGCCCAGAAAGCCTGGCAGCGGTCAATCATGGCTTTGGTCTGGGCAGTGACCCCGTAGAAGTAGATGGGAGAAGCCAGGACGAGAGCGTCCAGGCTCTCAATCTCCGGATAGATCAGCCACATATCGTCTTGCACCACGCACTTCCCTTCGGCCAGGCATCCGTCACAGTGGCAGCAGGGGGCGATATTCATCTTGGAAAGGATGAGCAGGCGAGTTTCGGCTCCGGCTTCCTCCGCCCCTCGCAGCACCTCCCTCAGGAGGGTTTCGGTATTGCCCTCTCGGCGAGGGCTCCCGGATATTCCAACAACCTTCATGGTGCCCTTACAACATCTTCGTCAAGCGGCGCAGGTGGGCCCTCTCTCCCAGGATAACACTGGAGTCAGCCAATCTCATTAAGAGCCTATCCGGAAACCCCTTTTGCTCCCGCTGGACTAGGGTCCAGCGGGAGCAAATTTTCGAGTCTCACACCTCAATCCCCAGGAAGGAGCGCAGGGCAAAGCCCACCAGGAAGCTCAAGACTGCCACACCAAGGCTTAGCCCAGCCATCTCCAGAAAACGCCTTCTGAAGGGTACATCCTGGGCCACGGAGGTGTAGTAGTTGAAGAAAGCGATGATTAACACCGCTGCCACCAGCGTACACCCCAGACATACGTAGAAATTCTCCAGAACCAGGTACGGCAGGATCAGGATCAATACAATTAAGATGTACGCCCCGCCCGTGTAGATCGAAGCCCGCACCGGATTCTTGGCGGTCTCTTCCGACTTCGTGGAGAGGTATTCCGATGCTCCCATGGATAAGACCGCCGCGATACCGGTGATCGAACCGGTTAAGGCGATCATCCTGGTATTTTGCAGCGCCAGGGTGAACCCGGCCAGGGCACCGGTCAGCTCCACCAGCGCATCGCTCAGGCCCAACACGATAGAGCCCACGTAGCGAAGCCACTCCTCATCCAGAAGCTCGATCAGGGCACTCTCGTGTGCGCCCTCATCGCGAATAATGGCCTCGGCTTCCGGAATCGCCTCCCGCAGTTGTTTGTAGCTGTCCTGAGCATCCTCCTCGCCTCTCTCCATCAAAAAGAACAAAGCCCCACGGGCTGAAATTCAGCCCCCGAAAAGGGCTTTGCCCTTTCAGCCCAGTGCTTCAGCGCTGGGCACACTGCTTGCCGTAACACGAAAAGTCAAGATTAGTTTCGTGAAACAGCGTTAGTAAGTGAAAGTGCCTGTGAAATCTAATGCAAGACTCGGCCTGGGAGAGGGAAAAAGAAGAAGGTTGAAGGGTCTCACCATAGAGTTTTTACCCTCCAACCTCCGAATGTTCACTCTCTCAGAACGCAGATGGCCTTTGGCTGGCGGATAAGAGGGACAAGGCTCTCGGAAATGGAGAACTCTAGCTTTGCCCCAGCAGGGCCGATGAAGCCGAGGGCCATGTCCTGCCCCAGCACGATGGAGGCGAATTGCCGGCCCGAAGCCAGCAGCACCCCGCCGCTCTTCAGGGTCGGGGCTTTGAAGACCCCCTCTGTCACCATTGCCTTCACGTGATCCATTTCGCTGGAAGACCCCCTGGGATAGCGGCGAAGCAGGAGATTGTAGCGGCTGGGCGCCAGGGCCAGACTGTAGGGCCCGTGGAAGCCCGCACCATCGAGGATGTTCAGGGCCTTGATGATGTCCTCCGCGGCCGTGCCTACCTCATCCCACGGCGAGAGTTCCAATTTATTCGAACCCTCCACTGTGAGCAGGCCGGGTATCAGCGATGCCCCGTTGAAGATTAGCTCGTCCTCCAAGCGGGCGCATTCGATGGCTGCCTCGACCACCGGGCTGGTGTCCAGAGCTACCCCTTCCCGCTCATGGCTGGCCAGGTCTCGCACACCCAGGGTAAATGTCTTGTGGAGCAGCATGACAGGGAGGAACTCGGTGGCAATCAGACCGGGTTCCACTTCGACATCGTGCAACGGCACGATTTTCAACCCCAGGCCGAAGGGGCCCTCAACATGCAGCAGCCGACGTCCCACTAGTTGGCTCTTGGCTGCTTCCAGCATAGCGGCGTCCAGCAGCTTCCATGTTTCTGGACCAAGCGGGGCATCCTCACGAGCCAGGTACTTGTTTGGCATCTCACTTCCTCCTTTTCTCCAGGCTTCGGAAGTCCGAAGTCTGCACTGGTATCACTCCTTCAAGGATCCGATGGTGGGTTCCTCACCTCCGGACGCTGGGGCTTCGGCGCTGCCTAGCTCAGCAGCCATCTCGTCCACCTCCTCTGCGCCCTCGGCCAGCCATTTGGCCTCATCGCCAGTCAGGATCTCCAGCAGGCGAGAGAATTCGCCAGCGTGAACCCGCTCCTCGTTGGCGATGTCAATGAGCACTTTCTTGGCCAGGGGATGGTCGGTGGCATCGGCGTGGGCCATGTAGAGATGGACTGCCTCGTGCTCAGCAGCGAGGTTAAGGCGAATGGCCCGGATCAACTCCTCTTTGGTGAACTTGCGATCCGGCACCTTTCCACTGAAGGGATTAACGAACTCAGGCATTTCTAACCTCCTCTTCGCATTAAAAGTCTATTCGGGAACCTTTTTGCTCCCGCTGGACCCTGGTACAGCATTGCACAAGTTTGTAGCGATGTTGTTTGCTCGCGCCGGACCTTAGTCCGGCGGTCTTTGCAGGGCGCGGTCACGATTCACCCCACGATTCAAGGAGCGGACTAAGGTCCGCCCGGAGCAGAAAAACGCCACGAACATACGCAATGCGGTACTTAGTACAGCCTTCCGGAAGTTCGTTCCGAGTTTGCCCAGCGCCAGCGCGGGGC
>CAZRSI010000227.1:0-4150 GCA_964602575.1 uncultured Anaerolineae bacterium | reverse complement strand
CGCTGGACTAAGTACAGCCTTCCGGAAGTTCGTTCCGAGTTTGCCCAGCGCCAGCTTTTCGGATAGGCATATAAGGAGGAGAGAAAGCGTGGCCAAGAAGGATAAGAAGCGGAAGAAGTCCAAGAAAGACACCATCGAGGTCAAAGGCACAGTGGTGGAAGCTCTGCCCAATGCTATGTTTCGCGTGCAATTGGATACCGGGCACGAGGTTCTGGCCCACATCTCGGGCAAGATGCGGATGTACTATATCCGCATCCTGCTGGGCGACCGGGTGTTGGTAGAGCTATCGCCCTACGACCTGACCAGAGGCCGCATCGTCTATCGGTACAAGAGGTGAGGGGGCATGATCTATGTCGGTACAAGTGGCTACAGCTACGAGGACTGGGTAGGGCCCTATTACCCGCCGGACCTCCCCAAGAAGGAATGGCTCTCGTTCTATGCAAGAGAGTTTCGGACCAGCGAGATCAACTTCACCTACTACCGAGTCCCCAGCCCCTGGACCTTAGAGCGCATGGCGAAGAAGACCCCCGGGGGCTTTCTTTTTACTGTGAAGGCCAACCAGCAGATGACCCACGAGCGGGAGGACAACGAGCAGATCTTCGCCGAGTTCTGCATGGCGCTGAGACCCCTTTTGGAAGCGGACAAATTCGGCTGTGTCTTGGCCCAGTTCCCCTACTCTTTCCACAATACTCAGAAGAGTCGGGACTACCTGCGCGCTTTTCGTGAGCGCATGGGGGATTTGCCAGTGGTGGTGGAATTTCGCAACCGGGAGTGGATCAAGCCGGAGGTGTTCGAACTGTTACGTGAGTTGAACCTAGGTTTTTGCTGCGTGGATCAGCCGCGCCTCAAGGGGCTGATCCCGCCGATAGCTGAGGCCACTGGCTCGGTGGCCTACGTGCGCTTTCACGGCCGTAACGCCGCCAAGTGGTGGCAGCACGAGCACGCCTGGGAGCGCTATGACTACAGCTACACTCGCGAAGAGCTAGCCGAGTGGGTACCCAAGATCAAGAAGCTGGACGAGCAGGCGGAGCTCACCTTCGCCTTCGCCAACAACCACTGGCAGGGCCAGGCCGTGGATACGGCGCGGCAGCTTAAGATGTTGTTGGGGGGATGACATAGAGCGACTAACGGTGAGAGATTAGATTATGGGAGAACACATCATGCTACCGCTAGAGGGCTTTCGCGTCATTGACCTGACCCAGGCCCTGGCCGGTCCCTACTGCACCATGATGCTGGGCGACCTGGGGGCGGATGTGATCAAGGTGGAGCCGCCCGGTCGGGGCGACATGTCCCGAGGCTGGGGTCCGCCCTTCGTCAAGGGAGAGAGTGCCTATTTCCTGTCCATCAATCGCAATAAGCGAGGACTAACCATCAACTTCAAGACACCCGAGGGCCAGCGCATTCTGCACCAACTGGCAAAGGACGCTGACGTCTTCATCGTCAACATCCCCAGGATGGAATCGCTGCGCAGGGGCCGCATTGACCCCGATACCCTGCAGGCTTTGAACCCCCGTTTGGTCTACTGCGCCATATCTGGCTACGGCTTCACTGGGCCAAAAGCCGGACGCGGTGGCTACGACGTCGTGGCCCAAGGGGAGGCTGGCCTCATGAGCCTGACCGGAGAGCCCGACGGTGGCCCTACCCGCTTCCCTACCCCCATGGCCGACATCAGCGCCGGCATCTATGCCACCATCGGCATTCTGTCTGCCCTGCTGGCCCGAGAGAAGACGGGGCGGGGACAGTTCCTGGACATTGCCCTCCTCGACTCGCAGGTTACCTGGCTGGCCAATCTTGCTGGCAGCTATTTCGCCACCGGGCAGCGCCCTCCGCGCCTGGGGAATGTCCATCCCACCATCACCCCCTACCAACCCTTCCGAGCCAGGGACAAGTATATCATCGTCGCTGTGGGGACAGAGCGGCTCTGGCAGCGTTTCTGCGCTCTGCTGGGCATCGAAGACACCATCATGGTTGATCCTCGCTTTGCTACCAATGCTCAGCGCAATGAGCATCGTGACGAATTGATCCCACTTCTGCAGGAGATCCTGGAAAAAGAGACAGCAGATTACTGGCTGGAGAAGTTCACGGCTGAGGGCATCCCCTGTGGCCCCATCAACTTCCCCGATGAAACCCTGGCCGACCCCCAACTCCTAGCCCGGGGCATGATCGTGGAGCTGGAACACCCCCTGGCCGGCCTGGTTCGCTCCATCGGCAACCCAGTGCATTTGTCGGAAACACCAGTTACCTACCGCCTGCCCCCTCCTCTGCTGGGGGAGCACAACGAGGAGATACTCTCGGCGCTGGGCTATGATGCGAAGCAAGTGGAGGAACTGAGAGAGCAAGGGGTCATTTAGGGCAAATGATTCCCATTCTCTTCGAAAACGTCGATATTCTGGCCGTTAATAAGTCCGAGGGCTTGGCCTCGATTCCCGAAAGCGAAAAAGACAAAGATTGCCTGCTTTCGCTGCTCTCGACAAAGCTTCAGGAAAGACTGTATGTCGTCCATCGCCTGGACAAGGATGCGAGTGGCATCATCCTTTTCGCCAGGAATGCGGCAGCGCATAAATGCCTAAACGATCAGTTCAGCCACAGAAGCATTAAAAAAACGTATATAGCCTTGACCCACGGGGTCATTGAGGAAAACAGCGGCATAATTGACCAACCTCTACGTCAGTTTGGATCAGGACGAATGGGTGTGGACCCGCAGCGGGGAAAGCCATCTACCACTGAGTTCTGGGTTAAAGAACGATTTGAGGCCTACACCTTTGTCGAGGTTCATCCCCTAACCGGGCGCCGCCATCAGATTCGGGTGCATTTCTACAGCATTGGCCATCCGATCGTGGGCGACCTGCGCTACGGGGACCAAGCGGTGCAACGCGCGTTTCCCCGTCTGATGCTGCACGCTCACAAGATCACATGCCGGCTTCCATCGGGCGAGGAAGTGACCATCGAAGCGCCGATCCCAGAATCATTCAAGGCAATTATCGAGAGGGTTAGCAAATACTAGTCAGATAGCCATGCCAACCAATCTTCCTCCAGAAGCTCTCGAAGCAGAACAGCGATATCGCGCCGCCAAGACATTACCGGAGAAAATCGCCTGCCTTGAAGAGTTCATCAGCCTGATTCCTAAACACAAGGGCACCGACAAGCTGCGGGCTGACCTTCGCCGCCGGCTCTCCAAGTTAAAGGCGTCGGCTGCCCAATCTCGTAAGAAGGTTAGCAGGCGAAGTTCTGCCTTCCACATCGAAAAAGAAGGTGCGGGGCAGGTGGTCGTCATCGGTCCAGCTAATGTGGGAAAATCGGCCCTGGTGTCAGCGCTGACCAACGCCTCTCCCGAGGTCTCGCCTGTGCCTTACACCACCTGGGAGCCTACCCCCGGCATGATGCCCATCGAAAACATCCAGGTCCAGTTGATAGATACCCCTCCTTTGGACAGAGATTACGTAGAGCCACAATTGCTGAACTTGATTCGCAGAGCAGACCTCATCCTCTTGATGGTAGACCTGCAAACATACCCCATCGAACAGCTTGAGAATACCATCGCCATATTGCAAGAGCACCGCATCGTGCCCAGCCATCTGAAAGACCGCTACCCTGACCAGCGACGTATCACCTTCAAACCGCTGCTGGTGCTGGTTAACAAAACCGACGACGAGAGCGCAGATGAGGATTTCGAGGTTCTCCACGAGCTCCTCGGCGATGAATGGCCCTTGCTCCCCGTTTCCGCCACCACCGGCCGTAATCTGGAACGCCTGAAACAGGCTGTGTTCGACCAGTTGGACATCATCCGCGTCTACTCCAAACCCCCCGGCAAAGACCCCGATTTCAGCGCGCCATTTGTGATGAAAAAGGGAGGCACAGTAGCCGATTTCGCAGGAAAAATCCACCAGGACTTCCTGGAGAAACTCAAAGCGGCCCGAGTCTGGGGCAGTACCGCGTTTGACGGGCAGATGGTAGGGCGCGACTACGTGCTGCAAGACGGCGACGTGGTAGAACTGCGCATTTAACACCAGCCCCTTATTGCTCAAAACAACTCCAAAACAGCGAGCCTGCGCAGCAGGTCCGGGAGTGGGGGTGTCCTCCGATATCCCTTCTTCCCGTCGCCAGTGTGGGGCATTGGCCCATTTAGCCCCGCCCTGAATAGGAAAAAGTG
>CAZRSI010000226.1:0-4185 GCA_964602575.1 uncultured Anaerolineae bacterium | reverse complement strand
ATCGAACTCCAACTGGGTCAACCTGTGGAGATAGACCAGGGCCAAGAAGTAGGCCGTGTTAGAGACGACAATGCCCGCTAGCAAATAGTTACCCCAGAGAACTTTGCCGACGATTCTTGTCAGCATAGGATACAGGGGGAAAAAGACAGTGGTGCCATCGCCCTGGGCATAGCCCTGCATGGCGATCTTGACGTACCAAATGGAGTCAAAGCGCTGCCAAACCCCCAGCAAATAGTTGGCTATTCCAGGAGGTACTGGTTGGATTCCGTGATAATAAGTAACGTGATACAAAGGAAATTGGTAAAGCGCTATGGCGGCTGCCAGCGAAAGTGAGAGCCGCATGGTGACGAAAATAACCAGGGCCCACCTTAGACCATCTGACCATTTGACCATCCGACCAACAATCCCGCTAGGCATATTCGCCTCTGGATGTGACAAAGCTTTGGAAGCGCTCGTATCTCCTCAGCATGGTGATGGGATCCACCAGAGGGCTGAACCAGGGGAATTCCGATGCGGTCCGCATACGCTGTATCTCCCTGCGTCTTCTCAGCATCTCCGGCAAAAGGCTCAGGCTGGCCAGCCTCCCCTGCAAAGGGCTCGGGTCTCTCCTTTTGAACAAACTGTAGAACACGGCTGCCAGGTCGTAGAAGGCAATGAGGGGCAGGTACAGAAAGATATGAGGAGATGGATAGTTCTTGACTATCGTCCAGATCTTGTTCCTGCCCAGGAGGCGATTTTTGAAGGCCGATCCTTCCAGACCTGTTCCCGAATGCACGTGATAGACGACCGCTCGCGGGTTGTACACGCACCTCCAGCCTCTGGAACGGGCACGCCAGGCCAGATCCACGTCCTCATGGTAGGCAAAGAAGTCCTCATCAAAAAGGCCAACTTCATCTAGCATCTCCCGGCGATACAGCGCCGCGCCAGCACATGGCCCGAAGACCTCCAGCGGTTCGCATTCCCGACCATCATCCCGCTCTCCGCCTCGCCGGTCCCAGGCGATACCAGCTATGTCCAGGCTGATGCCCGTGGAGTTGAGAATGCCGATGTGGTGATAGAAGAGCATCTTGGAAGCACACATCCCTATCTTCGGGTCAGTTTCCACGACCTTGACCAACTCTTCCAACCAGTTTGGCTCTGCCCGGGTGTCGTTGTTCAGAGTGACGATGTAATCCCCCTCCGCCATCCTGATAGCTACGTTGTTGCCTGCGGCAAAGCCCAGGTTTTCCTCGTTCTCAATAATCCTCACCTCGCGGAATCTCTCGGCGACGAAGTCAACCGATCCGTCACTGGAGCCATTGTCCACCAGGATGATTTCATGAGGGGAATAGGTCTGCGCCAGCAGGGCAGACAGACACTCCTCCAGATATCTTTTGCCATTCCAGTTCACAACGATAACGGACGCTTTCCCGCTCATTGTTCCCAATCAAGCTCCAGGCGATCAATAACGACGCCCAACTCTCGGATGTCTTGCAATCCCGCCTCGGCGGGGACCCACGTGTTGCTCTCTATACGAAGCAAGACCATCCCGGCCTGATGGTCGGTTATGAAATCAGGAGGTATCACCACGGTGTGGGTCTCGAACTCGTTACCCAGGTCGAATGCATCGAGGAAACAATCATTCAAGTAGAGGGTCACCCCCGCTGGCCGGACCCCCTCGGGTCGCGGGCTACCTACCACAAGAGTAAGCTGGGGGCCTTTTCCTTGTGGATCCCAAGGCAACAATATCTCGGCTGTTTTGCCGGTCCACCGGTACCAACCACTCCCACCACGCTCTCTGGCGTGAAAGCCGCTGATCAGATAGCCATAGTCAAACCGCCCCACGTCGAGGGTGAAGGGGTAGACAGCCCCCCCTCTTTTCCAAGCCGGTTCTATCCTGTAGATCTCCAGATCATAGACTTGATGTACCACCCCGCTCGGCAGATAGTCGAAGGAAGTCTGCGGCATCGGTATATCCAGGGCCACCTCGCCCACAGGGGAGAAAACGTAGTCATCCGAGCGAACCCTGGTCAAACCATCGTAGGTCACGTAGAAAACCTCCCTATCGCGACCACGCCATTGTTCCACCAGATCGAAGAATTGCTCACTATCCGGATTCCGCCCCTGCAGGACAAACGAATCCCGACCGTACAGATAAGTGAGGGGCAGGGCAAGGGGGTCTCCTATCAGCGGACTCTCCAGGATCACCGCTGCCCTATCGCTGAGCTGTGCGGCCAGGCGGCCTATTTGCCAAACCGTTCCTTGATAGGGCACCTGCCCGGCCAAAGGCAGGCTGGTGCGAAGAGATAGGGCGATCAGAGCAAGCCCCAAACCAGCCGCCAAAATCCTTCCACCTTGCCACTTGCAGCTTGCAGCTTGAACCAACCCATAGCTTATGAACAGCATGATAGAGGGGATCACCACGGCGACATAACGTCTTATCCAGTAGATGTGAATGGGGTTCACCAAAGCCGAATGTAGAAAAACAAAGCTGTATAGCATGGCCACGCTCAGGAAGAACACCACGCCCTCGTCTTTTGCCTTGAGAATCATGGCTACTAGCCCGCCGAGAGCCAAAAGCAACCCCAGGGGGGTGACATACCATCCCAGCCTAACGAGGTTCTCTTCGTTGTACGTTCGGATCATCCCCCCTGCGGGATGATAATACACCATCTGAGGATCGACGGTGTTGGGCCTGATGAAGTATGCGTAGAGAGCCAGCAAGACGATCAGCAAGACCACAGCAGGACGTATCCACCTTCCCCAACTCGAGAGTAAAGCCAGAACACCAAGGAACTTGTCGCGATTCAGAAAGGCGAGGATTGCCAGGACAGCAATCAGTGCGGCGCCTCCGATAGCGAGGGGGCCAATGGAGCTAAAGTAAGGGAGCGCCCTGCCTATGGCAGAGAACTGCCCTCGCGAGAAAAGCAGGGAGTGGATAAACCAATGGAGGAGGAGAACGACGAAGGGAGCGAAGAGGTACAGATGTCCCAAGCGAAGCCTGTTAGTTAGACGAAGGTAAACGAGATAGATCATCACTGGCACGATCAGGAACACGCCATCAGCCCTGGAAAGCACTGCCAGGCCCAGACCAAAACCGGCTAGCAATCCAAAACAGCGCTCCGCTGTCCTCACATACATGGCAAAGCAGTAGAGCGCACCCCATACCAGGAACTGGGTCAGCACCTCCGACATAGCCCACCTGGAAAACCAGATCTGGGCGATGTTGATGGCCAGCAGAAACGAGGCCAGCAAACCAACCCGATCATCGAACAGGGCCCGGCCGGCGAAATATAGGGCGATCACCCCCAGCAGCCCAAATAGGGGGGTGACGTATAGCAGCATAGGCGTTTTGGAAAAATACTCCAAAATCCCCAGCACATCCAGCGGGGCAAAGGGATTCATCCCCACCCTCATCTTGAAGATGGAATAAAAGATGGCAACCCAGACCTGGTAGAGGTGGTTCTGCTGAGAGAAAAGCACTCCCTGTTCCATGTCCCAGATGCGGACCCCATCGCCGAAGAATCTCATCAACTCGGAGCCGTAGGGAAACCTGTAAGAATAGAGGAGGTCGTTTTCGAGGCCGCCAGCCAAATCCGCGAGCAGGGGATCACGAGCGCGTATCGCTCCTGTTCTAGCGATGTTCACCCCCATCCCCAGATACACCCCGGAGTCGGCGGTGCCCAGAACGGCTTCGAAGGGGCGAAAGAAGAGCAGGCCAGCGATGGCAATAATAACCAATAACCAATATCTGATATCCAAGCGCAGCCTGGGAGGCTTGCTCCAATTGGGCCTCACCCTGAAGACAAGGGCCACAACTACCGAATAGGTGACAAGAGAAAGCAACAGAGACCAGAGCGAAAAGTGAGCCAGCTCTGCCAGTAGCAAGCCCAGCCAAGAGGCGAGAAGGACACTGGAGAAGACCGATAAAAACGAGACCTCCAGCCAGCCAAGCCCTTTCACCCTCAAGGCCCGCAGGGTTACGCAACCCGGCAGGTAGAGCAATAGCAGAAAGAAGACTACTGTCCTCAGTATGGACGCAATGATCAAACTCTCCTCCTCCACTTTCTTCGCTCCCTCCTAACCCCTCCCGTACCCAGTCCTTTCCTCCCCGCAGCGGAGAGGAAAAGATTGGTGGGGTTGGGAGCACATGGCAAATCTAGCAATGTCAAATTAGGGTTGGAAAGACTCGTCGGCGATGAAGAA
>CAZRSI010000225.1:0-4211 GCA_964602575.1 uncultured Anaerolineae bacterium | reverse complement strand
CTCACCGCCGCTCAGGCCGAGGGGCTCCCCACCGACAACCCCTTCGACCACATCTCGCCTCACGACACACCTCAGCAGTGTCCCTCTGCCAATAACAGGTAATCTTACCCCCGTTCCGGCCAGTCCAACATCATGACCTGCACCCGTGCTCCAGCAGGCAAGTGATCCACGTCCTCTGGGATGATGGCCAGCCCTTGCGCCCTTACCATGGAGAGCAGGATGCCCGACCCCTGATCGCCGGTCAGACGGGCGAAGTATTCACCATCCCGTTCCTCGATCATGACCCGTAGGAAATGCCGCCGATCATCCTTGTGCGCGATCTCGTCCAGCAGGATGGCCTCCACCGTTGGCTTCTCCAGCCGCGTCTTGCCCAGCATCTTGAGGATGGCCGGGCGGGCGAAGAGCTCGAAGCTGACCATAGCCGACACCGGGTTGCCGGGCAGTCCCAGCAGTGGCACCCCCTGGATATGTCCGAAGGCCAACGGCTTGCCCGGCTTCATCCGCACCCGCCAAAAGGCCATCTCCCCCTCGGCTGCCAGCACCTCCTTCACCACGTCGAAGTCGCCCACCGACACCCCGCCCGAGGTGAGGAAAAGGTCGGCCCCTTGCTCCAGCCCGGCTCGGATTCTGTCCGTCAGTTCCTCCACGTCGTCGCGGGCGATGCCCAGCAGGATGGGCACGCCGCCGTAGCGCACCACCTGGGCCGCATTGGAGTAGGAGTTGGCGTTGCGGATCTTGCCCGGCTGCCAGGGGGCGTCTACCTCGATCACTTCGTCGCCGGTGGCCAGGATGGCCACCCGCGGCCGGCGGTGAACCAGGGCATCCTTGTGCCCCAGCGCGGCCAACATGCCCACCTCCTGGGGGCGAATCTCGGTGCCCCGCGGCAGGATAAGCGCGCCCTTCCTCACGTCCTCGCCGGCCTGACGCACGTTCTTGCCCAGCGGTACCTCTTTGAGGATGTTAACCCAGCCGCCGTCTTGCTCCGTCTCCTCGAAACGAACCACGGTGTCGGCTCCTGGTGGGATGGGAGCGCCGGTCATGATGCGGATGGCCGTGCCGGGCGTCACCGCCATGTCGGTGGTGTAGCCGGCCGCCAGGTTGTAGATGACGCGCAGGCGAGCGGGATGCTCCGGGCTGGCCCCGGCGGTGTCGGCGGCCTGCACGGCATAGCCATCCATGGCCGAGTTGGTCAGGGGTGGGATGTCCATGTCCGCATAGATGTCCTCAGCCAGCACCCGTCCCAGCGTCTCCAGCACCGGCACCCGCTCCGGCTCCAACGGCTCGAAGGCGGCCAGCACCCGTTCTAACGCCTCTTCCACACTCAACATCGGATACAATTCCGTCATGTAACCTCCAAATCCAGTAGGGGCGATCCTTGCGATCGCCCTGGACGGGTGCAAGACCCGCCCCTACCTCTCTGGAAACCCGCAATCCCCTCACCCTCCGCCCATGATGGCAAGCACTTTGATGGTCTCTCCGTCCTGGGGTCGGTAGTCTTTGGACACCAGTTCGCCATCTCGCACGACTCCTGCCACCAGGGCCGGCGGGATGCCCACCAACTCCAGCATCTCAGCTACAGTGGGTCCGGCGGCCAGGACCGGCCTGTCCTGGCCGCCGGGGTACTCTTTCATAGCTCCCATCAGGGGATTAGAGCAACTCTATCCCGATTACATCCCCACCAGTTCGGCCAGCCCCAGGCGCTCCAAGGTCTCACGCGTGGGGATGCCGTTCTCGTCCCAGCCTCGTTGCTGGTAGTAGAAATCGAGCATCTGCTGGGCTGCTTCGGGGGGTGTGAACTTGCCATCAGTAACGCCGCCAACGGCCGGCTCCTCCACGAAGCGAGGCGGTGGCGCATCCCACTCCCGCCCGAAGCCCTCCACCTCCCGCACCCAGTACATGCGGGTCAGGTTCCATACTCGCTCGGAGATGTGCACCAGGTCGTCCCACGAGTACTCGACCCCGGTCAGCGCGGTCATGGCCGGAGCGTAGTAGTCCAGGGACAGGCCCAGCTCGACCCACTGCAGGCGGCAGCAGCCCAGACAGTCCATCAGCGGGCGGATGTGCTGCAACTCGATCACCTTGGCTGCCTTCTCGGGCGTCACCTTGTCGCGGCCCACGGCGATGTCGTAGGTGATGGCCCAGGCTCGGTTGTGGTGCGCCCCTACGTCGGCGGTCATGTAGGCCAAAAGCATCGAGGTGGCATCGTGGGTGTCGTAGGCGCTCTGCTCCATGCCCTTGACGTGGATAGCCCACTTCTCGCTGCCTTGGCCCACCTCGGCTGCCGCCCGCTTGACCCCTTCGGCCAGCAGGTTGCCCAGCCAGCCGTCGCGGTGGGCGATGCGCTCGACGAGGGGAAAGACCGCCTCGGCGTTGCCAAAGCGCAGGTCGAGCCCGCCGGTCTGCTCCCGGTCCAGGATGCCCTTCTCGTAGCACTCCATGGCCCAGGCGATGACGCCGCCGGTGGAGATGGAATCCAGCCCCAACTCGTCGCACAGTTGATTGGCCTTGGCGATGTCCTCGATATCACCGATGCCCAGGTCGGAGCCCATCATGCCGTTGGTCTCGTACTCCGGCCCCTCTACGTAGATGTCGTACTTCTTGGAGTGGGAGTACTTCCCGCATGGGCTGGGGCAACCGAAGCAGCCTTTATTGGTTACCACGATCTTGTCACGGAAGACGGGCGCGTAGATATTGGGGCCCTCCTCGAAGAAGCCAAACTGGAAGTTGCGGGTGGGCAAGGCGCCGTTCTCGTTGCACCAGGAGGTGACCGTCATGGTGCCATAGCGCACCCAGTCCTCGAATCCCTCAGCCTCCTTGCAGGCGCGGTAGGCCTCCTTGGCGATCCGGGTGAACTCTTTCACATCGGCGATAGGAATGCTGCCGCTGCCGCGCACGGCAATGGCCTTGACTTTCTTAGCTCCCATCACCGTGCCCACGCCGCCCCGCCCGGCCTGCCGCCCAAAATCGTGGTTGATACAGGCGTATTTAACCAGGTTCTCGCCTGCTGGACCGATGGTAGCGATCTGGAATTCCTCGCCCAACTCATCCTTGAGCCTCTTTTCCAGGGCGAAGGAGCCCATGCCCCAATACGCTTCGGCATCGCGCAGCTCGACGGTATCGTCGTCAATGTACAGGTACACCGGCTTGGGGCTGATGCCTTCGAGGATTATGGAGTCGTAGCCAGCGTACTTGATCTCCGCGGTCAGCATCCCGCCCATGCTGGCCCCGGCATAGCCCCCGGTCAGAGGCGATTTAGTGGCAAAGTCCATCTTGCCCGCGCCGGGAAACAGCGTGCCCGATAGTGGCCCAGACGAGATGATAAGTTTATTGTCTGGCCCCAGCGGGTCGGCTCCTTTGGGCACCTCGGTCCACAACAAATAGGCCCCCAGCCCGCGGCCGCCCAGATAATCACGTATCACCTTTTCTGGGGTCGGCTCTTTGGTGATGGTGCCATCGCTAAGGTTAACGCGCAGAATATGTCCCCCGTAGCCGTTCATGATCATGCCTCCTCTTTAAGGTTCAGGCTTCCGAAGTCTCGGAGACTTCGGAAGTCTCGTCGGACTCTCAGTCAGCGATCCACAGGGCGCCGGGACCGCAGACTTCCACACACTCGCCACACAGATCGCACTCCCAGACGTAGTCCACATCGGGTCGGGTGAAGACCACGCCTTCGGGACACTCATCCACGCAGGCCATACACAAAGTGCATTCTTCGGGCTCGACGTAATAGGCCCCTTTCTCGTTCTGGTGGATGGCGCCCACCGGACACACTGCCGCGCAGTCCCCGCACTGGGTACAGACCCTCACCTCGAAGGTGCCTGGTGCGGGAAAGTGCGGCACGATGGCCAGAGCGGCCTTCTTGGGGTTGTTCTCGCCAAACAGGTGGAGCGAGCAAGCCACCAGGCAGGCTCGACAACCCGAGCATTTGGCATTGTCGGCATAGAGTCGCATTTTTGGGTTCTCCTTTCTTTTATGTCAATATATTCACATAGGTGAATTTTATGCTTCCCCTGGTTCTCCTGTTAGCTTGAAGAGTACCACGTCATCAGGGCAAAAGTTCCCCACGCCCCTTCTGCAAAGGCATCAAAGCCCCGGCAATTGAAACTATTATACTACATCCAACGAGAGCATGCAAGTACGTGGCGGTCATTAGATCTTCACCAGAACTTCATCGGTCCTTCACAATACCTTTACAACATCTTGTTATAATA
>CAZRSI010000224.1:0-4239 GCA_964602575.1 uncultured Anaerolineae bacterium | reverse complement strand
GGATATCGCGGTATTTTTCATCCCTTAGGAAAGCCAGGCGCTTATCGCTCCCGATCCCTCGGTAGTGGCTGCCAATGAGCTTGAAGCCACACTTCTCGTAGCAACGGATAGCTCGCCTGTTGGGAGCGGCCACATCAAGGTACAGGATTTCAAAGCCCAGTTCTCGGAAGTAGTAGGCCAAAAACGTGCGTATGGCGTCGGTGCCGTAACCCTGGCCCAGGTAATCTGGTGCCAGGGTGATGCCCAAGCGAGCCGATTTGCGCCCCACGATTTGCCGCAAGCTCAACCGCCCGATCAGACGGCCCGCGAAATCCTCGATGGCATACCACTGTCGGCTGGGGTCGCTGACTTGTTCGCGGAACCAGATGTTAATGTCACTGTGATGCCGTGATCCGTTTAACAGGACATCCAGCGGGTCGGTGAAAGGCCGCCAGGCCTGCATTTTCTTCATATCCTCCCTGACCATGGGGCGGATGATCACTTTTTCGCCTTTCAAACGCATCAGATACCTCACCTCGCTATGTGCAATGGGCGAAGGTCTCCCGACCAAACCCTTTTCGTCCTTCGATAAACTCAGGGCACCGCCTCGGTCTGGAGACCTTGGGCGATCCAAGAAGCCGCCACCCAACAAAACCTTATCATTTTCCCCTGAAATCTATCTCCACCCTGGCCTCCCCCAGCAGGTGAAAACCGATCCAGATTACCCCTTCGACTACCCTCTGCCATCCCCGGCGCCGCCCGTTGAAGCGGACGGAGGTTACCTCGTACGGCTCAGGTACGAGGAAAAAGAGCTTACCGTACTGAGTTCCGGCCTTCTCCATCTCCAGGGTGAGGCGCTTCCCGTCGAATCGGAGCGCTTTCACCTCTACCGCCCCGCCCGTCAGATGAAAGGTGGAGGCCAAGAGATCAGGGTGGTTCGAGGGCTTCTTCAGCAGGAGCAGCTTGGTGGCATGGGGGAGTTGCCTGATTTTTAGGCGACCTCGCACCAGACCCAGATATCTCTCCTGCCAGAAATCGAAGACGTGATAGGGGCCATCTCCGACAATCTTGTTTAAATCCAGGGTGGTAGCCATCATTCGCTCCCCCCAGTTGATGGCCGCCAGCATCACCCACTGGCCGAAGTCGGTTTCGATGGGCAGATACAGGAGGCAAGGGAGCTCGTTTTCAAAAAGGTCCAATGGCCTGGCGGCGATTCCGTAGGGTGGGAGCAGCCTGGCCAGGTATTTCAGACGGTGGTCGGCGAGGGTGGGCAGGTTGTCGCCGGAGAGGACCATCCCGCCGCAAAGACCCACCACTGTGGCCAGGGTACGCATCTCGCTCAGGGTTAAGGCTGACTGGTCTTGCTTTTGGCGCACCAGGACGCAATCGGGATCGTTGATCCACAATCGCCCGTGGGTGAAATAGCGGGTGATGCTGTTGCGGAGGGCGTTCTCTGCGGCCGGAAAGGTGAGGTCGGCCCAGAAGGGGTGCCAGTGGACGGCCACGTCGGAGCCGATACGCATCCCGTCCACCAAGCCTACACTGGGACCCAGAGGGGTTCCGCAGCCCAGAAGAAAGGTTTCCTCGCCAATGGCCTCTCTGATGAGCTCCAGTCCCCTGCGCACAGCCTGTGCCCTGGTCACCTTGGGGTTGTGACGGCGTCCGGCCAAAGCCCCGGCATAAAGGAAATCCACCTTGAACAGCTCGTAGCCCCACCCTCGCAGGGTACGGAAAGTGTCGCCCAGCCACTCCTGCACCTCCGGATGGGAGAGGTCCAGGCCGTAGGTGTCCACCCCCCAGTGCTGCCAGGCGACGATGGGCTCTCCCCGTTTATCCCTGATGACCCACTCAGGATGCTCGGCGTAAAGCTGTGACCTGGAGCTGGCGGCGAAGGGGGCGGTCCAGATGCCGGGTTTGTGGCCGGCGGCCTGTATCTCCTCGGCCAGATTTCGCATCCCCTGGGAGAACTTTTTCTCATCCACGCTCAACCAATCGCCAATGGCCGGCTGGTAGCCATCGTCAATGAGGATGTATTCCAACGGCAACTCTGTCCTGGCTGCGGCGGCGAGGTTGTCCATGATGTCTCCGGCCTTGACGTCCCTGTAGTGGTAGTACCAGCTACACCAGCCGGTGGGGATAGGCTTTGCTGGGCGAGCCTTCATGGTCTCCTTCACCTGATCGGCGTAGCCCTCCAGCAAGGCCAGGGGGGAGTCTCCACTTCCTAGAACGAGTCGTTCTGAATGAAGGCTCTCGCCTGGGGCCAGGCTTACTCCGTCGGCGAAGCAGCAGGCGGTAAGCGCAGCGAAGTGGCCCTTCCTATCGAGTCTCAGCCGGATCTCCGACAGTTGATCCGCTGTGGTCACAAAGCCCAGGAGCAGACTGTCCTGCTGGCTGGAGATCACTGTCACCCACTCGCTGGCCAACTGCCTGCCCAGGCGCCCGTGGGGGAGGTGTTTGGCCCGGTAATCATCCCCACCCAACTCCAGATAGGTCCCATCGTCCACGCGACGAGCAAAGGCAGGCGACCACGACTGCCAGCCGTTTTGGTAGAACCGCCAGTGACGAGGTGGTGAACCCAAGGCCAGGGCCCCGCCCTCCGACGCAGTGACGGCGAGGACCGTGAGTTCATCCATCTGGAGGGGCTCGGAGCCGATGTTGTTCACCTCCAACCACATCTCAACCTGTGGGCCAGCGACCACGTGCCAGTCGAGCTTAAGGTCGTCGTTGGCCCGGCTCAGGGTGATCTCCGCCTGACTGGCAGTGCACGTCGAGTCTCCCAGCAGGCTCAGGCGCCTCCTCTCCCCCCCGAGGCGGTAGCTTACCTCGGCCGCTGCTCCCTGGACAAGCAGTTGGCCTCGCAGGAGGATGGCCAGCGAGTTCGTGGCCCGGTCAAGGATCAACTGGTCGAAGAATCTTTCAGCATCAGCCATAAAGACTCCTTTCAGATCAGGCTCACCTTGATGGGCGAAGGTCTCTGACCGAGCCTCCCGCCCCTCTTTCGCCTCAATCGGAAGAGCTTCGGCGATCAATTAGACCGAACCTCAAGCTTGAACTTTGAGGTTTGAATTTCAGTGTTCTCCCGTCAAGGGCACGAAGCGAACGCCGCCCAGGTTCTTGGAGAGCACCTGATCGCCCTGTTTTATGATCAGCCAGAGACTCTGGTAGCCGCCCGGTGGCCCCACAGGGATGACCAGCCGGCCGCCGTCCTTCAATTGCTGCACCAGGGGCTGAGGAACATGATCAGGAGCACAGGTGACGATGATGGCGTCGTAAGGGGCGTGCTCCTCCCAGCCGTAGTAGCCGTCGGCGTGTTTCACCTTCACCTTGGTATAGCCCAACCTCTTCAACCTTTCCGCTGCGCTCTTCGCCAGCTCTTCGATAATCTCCACGGAGTAAACCTGGTCTGTGATTTCGGCCAAAACCGCTGCCTGATACCCCGATCCCGTGCCAATCTCCAGCACCTTGTCGCCTTGTTCTATGTCCAGCAGTTCGGTCATCCAGGCCACGATGAAGGGCTGGGAGATGGTCTGGCCATAGCCGATGGGTAGGGGGTGATCGGCATAGGCCTGGTCCAAGTACCTGGGGAGCACGAATTCGTGGCGGGGTACTGTCTCCATGGCCCTCAGGACCGCTTCGTCGGTTACGCCCCTGGCGCGTATTTGAGTGCCTACCATCCGCTTTCTCTGTTGAGTGTAGATGTCAGTAGTTGGCGTCGGAGATAGCTCCGGCGTTGGCGTGGGCATCTCCGTTGGCGTTGGTGAAGGGGCGATCTGGGCACAAGCCACGAGGAGGATGGCACCTAGTACGGCTACCATGGTTACACTCGGTCGCTCCAGAACTGCTCTCAGGGGATTGCCAAACTCCCTTCTGCGAATCTTACCTCGTATTTTCATGAGATACCTCCTCGTTCCACATTGCCTCATTGCCCAGTGCTTCCCGCACTGCGTTTACCACATCGCCCACCGCGAAGGGCCTGACCAGCAGATTCGCAAAGCCTGCTTTCTTGAGATCTAACCGAGCCAGGTCGAAGGGGCCAGTGCAGACCAGGATGGGCGTATCGCCGGACAGGGCTCGAAGATCCGCCAGAGTGGTTTCGCTTAGACTCTGACCAAGGGTGTCCAGGATGATCAAGCGAGGCCTCGTCATCCATTGGGCCAGCAGCCTCATGGCTTCCTCAATGGTCCGCAGAGCCATAACCTTATAGCCCTCTTCTAACAGTTGGGCCGTGATGAACGCTCGTGCTTTCCATTGCTTGGCGAT
>CAZRSI010000223.1:0-4289 GCA_964602575.1 uncultured Anaerolineae bacterium | reverse complement strand
TCATGTCTCCTTCACCCGCCTGATTTCGAAGACTACGGGATTGAAGGCATCTGGGCAGGCATGGGTGGCCACGTCTTTGTCCTCCAGCCAGGGGAAATCGGCCCCGTAGCGCATGGCGAAGACCTTGGGCAGGAGGCTGTAGAGGGCGCTAAGGCAGATACGGCCCTGTACTGTCTCGCCGTCGAACACCACCTGGTCCCCAACCTGGTGGCCAAAAGCACAATGTCCCTTCACCGATTTTACAGTGGCTATGACTTTGTAGACCTCACTCATTTTGCCCTTCTAATGTTGTTCTGCTTATCTGTGCGAGAAACTCTCGCGTTTTTTGTGCTGCCTTTGCCCGGTGGCTGATTTTGTTTTTCACCTCCGGTGGCAGCTCAGCCATGGTTTTTCCGTACTCCGGCAGGTAGAAAACGGGGTCGTAGCCGAAGCCATGCTCGCCCTCAGGCTCGAAGGCGATGATCCCTTCGCAACTTCCCTCAGCGGTGTAAACTTCCCTGCCGGGTGTGGCCACTGCGATAACGCACCGAAAACGAGCTGTCCGCTCCTCCCAGGGTACATCCTTCAACCTCTCCAGGAGCAACTGATACCGCTCCTCGTCGCTGGCCCCCTCACCGGCGTAGCGGGCCGAGCGGATTCCCGGTTCGCCGCCCAGGGCATCCACCTCCAGGCCGGAGTCATCGGCCAGGGTCAAGAGACCGCTAGCTTTGGCGTAAGCGATAGCTTTAAGCCTGGCATTCTCGGCGAAGCTCTCCCCCGTTTCAGCCACTTCGATGTCCAGGCCCTCCTGGGCAGGGGAAGTCAACTCCAGTGACAGGTCGGCCAGCAGTTCCTGATACTCTCTTATCTTACCAGGGTTATTGGTGGCTATCAGCAATTTCATTAGCTTGATCCTGGTTGACAAATCCCTCTAAGCGTAGTATATTTACGGCGTCCAAATCATTCCCAAGGAGGAACCGACAGTGCCTGTGTTGAAGAGAAACCGATTCAAGCCCCCTCCACCGGGCCAGGTGGAGACGGTCATCGGCCCTACCACCAATATCAAGGGTACCCTTCAAAACGACGGCGGCCTGCGGGTGGAAGGCATCTTCGAAGGCGTAGTGGAGACCGGCGGCAATCTCATCGTTGGTGAAGAGGCCAAGGTTATGGCCGACGTCGTTGCCTACAATGTTTCGGTGGCAGGGGCCATAAAGGGCAATATCAAGGCCAATCGGGTGGAGATCCTATCCACGGGTCGCGTCTGGGGCGACATCAATGTGAAGTCCTTCCTGGTTGACGAGGGAGGCTTCGTCCGTGGCGAGATCATCATGGAGGGTGCCGAGTTCAAGCCTCCGGTTACCAAGGCTCCTAAGTTGCCTCCAGAGATCACCGAAGCTGAAGAAGAGAGTTCCTGAATCTCGATAATATAGAAGCCGATTGGCGCACTATGGGCCTGACCGAGGACAATCCCTCCTCGGTCGGGCTCTTTTGGTAAGAACGGCGGATGGGTAGAATTAACGGGTCGAATGACTCGGCTTGAGACCGAATATGCGAACTCTGCGACTCCGTGTTCTTAAACCCAAAGCTGCTACATAACCAAAACTACTCAGATACAACATCAAAAAGGGCACAGCGTAGTAGTTCCCCCGCGCTAAAGCCACCAGCACGGTGAACAACGAATACAGGGTCAAGAGGATTTCTCCCAGCGTCATCCAGTCGAATGGTAAGACATAGTGGCTTTCGGTCCAGCGGTCGGAGCGCTTCTCAAGACCGAACTTGGGGGTGCGCTGAAAATGGTTGGGTCGCCCGGCCAGGGCCTCGCCAACGGCCAGGCTATTGTTCAGAGCTATTCCCGTGCCCAGCAGAACCAGGAGGGGAAAATAGGCCAGCCTCCGATGCCAGTCGGGATAGGTATCCCATTGGGAGATGGCAAAGAGCAGCGGTGGCCCCAGGCTGCCCAGGCCAAGATAGAGCAGCGGCAGATGCGTCATACTCGGCCAGAGCAGCGAGGGTAAGGTCAAGAGCAGCAGGGCCAGCATCAAGGGATGAATCAGATAGTTGCTCAGGTGGATCAGTCCCTGCAGCCGTACGAAGACTGGCTGCTGTGCTTTCAGCAAGGCGCGCCAGTGTTTCAGCAGGCACT
Organism: uncultured Anaerolineae bacterium; assembly: GCA_964602575.1. Lineage (GTDB taxonomy): Bacteria > Chloroflexota > Anaerolineae > VGOG01 > VGOG01 > CAZRSI01. The sequence goes on along the minus strand of CAZRSI010000223.1, from coordinate 2,167 downwards.
GGATGGAGCCTTTGGCCCAGCGGAACTGCTGCCGCTTGAAAGCATTGATCTGGGGCGGGATCTCGGCCGGCGAAACCACATCGGGGAGATAGAGAAACTCCCAGCCGGCCAACTGGGCCCGGTAGCTCAGGTCCAGGTCCTCCGACAGGGTATCGCCCTGCCAGCCGCCGACCTCCTCAATGCACCTCTTTCGCCACACACCCGAGGCGCCGTTGAAGTTCATGAAGAGACCCGATCGCTGGCGAGCGGTTTGCTCCACCACAAAGTGGCCGTCCAGGGCCAGCGCCTGGGCTCTTGTCAGGGAAGAGTAATCGGCGTTGATGTGACCCCAACGGGCCTGGACCATCCCCAGCCGGGGCTTATCTTGAAAGTAAGGGATAATTCGTCGCAGAAAGTCGAGATATGGCACGAAGTCGGCGTCGAAGATGGCGATGAACTCCCCCTTGGCTGTCTCCAGGCCTCGCTGCAAGGCTCCAGCCTTGAAGCCTGTCCGCTCAGAGCGGTGGATCAGGGAGATGTCGAATCCCTGCCTGCGGTAATAATCTACGCGGGCTTGAGCCAGTGCTGTCGTCTCATCGGTGGAATCGTCCAGCACCTGGATCTGGAGCTTATCTTTGGGATAGTCCAGGCGGGTCACGGCATCAATCAGGCGCTCCACCACGTGGAGCTCGTTGTAGATGGGTAGTTGCACCGTCACTGGAGGCGCATCCGTCAGCGGGGGAGGGGGATAGTGCTCATGACGGTGGCGCAGGTAAAGTAGCACAATGATCAACGAGTTTAGCCCGTAAGCAGCCAAAAGCACTGCCGTGAGCCCGTAAACGATAGCCAAAACTAACAATATCTGCCTCCCTATTGCCTTCCGCGCGATTCGATAGTATACCATCATTTGGTGATTGTGACAAACTTTTTTTCCTTGACACGACCATGCGTTTGTGTTACAATCTGAGCGAAAGCGAACTCGAGGGAGAAAGCTCTGTGACCAAATACTTCAACCTTCTACTCATCTTCGCACCAGTGGCCATCGCGGGCGAGTTCCTGGGCTGGAGCCCGACCATCATCTTCTGGAGCGCGGCGCTGGCGGTGATCCCGCTGGCGAGTATCCTGGGCGAGGCTACCGAAGAATTGGCCGCCCACACGGGACCTCGATTGAGCGGCTTCCTCAATGGTACGCTGGGCAACGCTGCCGAGCTAATCATCACTATCTTCGCCATCAAAGAGGGGCTGCTGGACCTGGTGAAAGCCTCCATCACGGGCTCCATTCTGGGCAACCTGCTGCTGGTGCTGGGGCTGAGCATCCTGATGGGCGGGCTGCGCCACGGGGTGCAAAAATTCGACCGCACCCAGGCCAGCGTCAACGCCACCATGCTCTTCCTGGCCATCATTGCCCTGGGCATCCCTTCGCTGTTCAGCCACAGCATCGAGGAGATAAACCACGCGGGGGTGGAATACCTGAGCCTGGGCACGGCGGCGGTGATGATCCTCATCTATGCCCTGAGCGTGGTTTTCTCGTTTCAATGGGGCATGGAGCCGGGCCTGGCTCACGAGGCCCACACAACCACGGGCTGGAGCGTGCGCAAGGCGGTGGCGTTTCTGGTCGGCTCGACAGTCCTCATCGCCTGGCTGAGCGAGATCCTGGTGGGCACAGTAGAGCACACCACCCATGCCCTGGGCCTCTCCGAGTTCTTCGTGGGCATCATCATCGTGCCCCTCATCGGCAACGTGGCTGAGCACTTGGTGGCGGTGACCGCGGCCCTGAAGAACCACATGGAGCTAAGCATGTCCGTCTCCCTTGGCTCCAGCCTCCAGGTCGCTCTTTTCGTTGCCCCCGCACTGGTCTTCGTCAGCCTGCTGCTGGGCAACCCCTTAACCTTAGTGTTCAACGAGTTCGAGCTGATCGCACTGGGCGCGGCAGCTCTCATCGCCGCGTCGGCAGCGCGGGATGGTGAATCCAACTGGCTGGAGGGGGCCCAACTGCTGGTGGTCTACGTGATCATCGGGCTGGCGTTCTTCTTCCTGCCGATGTAGTAGCACAACACTACAGCGGATTGAGAAACAAACGGATTGAATCAAGTATAAAATCCGTTCCATTCCAAATCCGTTGTAGTTTTGAAAGAGGGAACCATGCTGCGCAAGGCCATTATCTCAGCCCTTGTCTTGATCCTGGCGG
>CAZRSI010000222.1:0-4290 GCA_964602575.1 uncultured Anaerolineae bacterium | reverse complement strand
GTTGGTGAAGATCCTGAATAGCCCAGGCGTTGCCTGGGTCATTTTTCCTTAAATCGTCAGCCTATTTGCCGGCAACTAGGTCTCATAATGTAACCAACCGTGGCCAGCACAGCAAGAACCTTTGCGTTCCAAGACTCTCAATTCGGTGGTGATCTAGTCGATTAGCCTATCGTCGAAGCTGTGAATCACACCGATTCTTGATGAAGGAGGCACGCACGGCTACAAGCTACGGTTGTCGAACTGATATTTGCTCATGGGCCTTGGTTGCTCAAAGGCAAGCGGGATTCGAAGAAGAACGGTGTGAAGAGATCGGCATTGCTTTTGATTCTAGCCCTGGTTGCCTGTGCGCTGGCGAAACCAATGAAACTCGCCAGACTCCAATTAGAAAAGTGACCACCCGACCATCAGACCGTCCGACCATTTGACCAAAATGGACCTGGTTATCAAAAACGGCACCATCGTTACCGCTGCAGACACTTATCAGGCCGACATCGGCATCGAGGATGGCATTATTGCCCTCATCGGGCGGGGGCTAGAAGGCGATGAGGTGATTGATGCCACTGATAAGTACGTCATGCCAGGCGGCGTTGACGTCCACGTTCACCTGCAGATGACCATCGGCGATATCACCTCCAGCGATGACTTCACCACCGGCACTATCGCCGCCGCCTGCGGGGGGACGACCACGATCATAGACTTCGTTGACCCCAAGCCCGGCCAGAGCCTTCATGATGCAGTAGCCGAGCGGCGTGCGCAGGCCGATGGACGCACGGCCATAGACTATAGCCTGCACCTGACCGCCACCAACGCCCGTCCCGAAACACTGGCCGAGATCAAGGAACTGGCCGCTGCGGGCTACACCAGCCTCAAATTGTACACCACCTATCCCGCTCTGATGGTCAACGATGAGGAAATGCTGAACCTCATGGCTGTGGCTGCCACTTGCGGCATTCTCCCCATCGTGCATACTGAGAATCACTGGATGATCGAGTATCTCAAGAAGAAGCTGCTGGCCGAGGGCAAGACCGCACCCCGCTATCACCCCCGCAGCCGGCCTCCCCTGGCCGAGGCGGAGGCGGCGAACCGAGTCCTCGCGCTGGCTCAGCTTACCAGATGCCCCATTTACCTGGTCCATCTTACCTGTCAGGGGTCTCTGGAAGTTGTACGAAGGTACCAGGCGCAGGGACAACCCGTCTACGGGGAAGTGTGTATCCAACACCTGGTTCTTTCTGAGGACGAGTACGAACGCCCCGGTTTCGAAGGAGCCAAGTTTGTGCTTTCGCCGCCCCTGCGGGCCAAATCCAACTGGGAACCCCTGTGGCGTGCCCTGGCGTCTGGGGACTTGCAAGTTGTCTCCACCGACCATTGCCCCTGGATGTTCGCCACCCAAAAGCAGCGAGGACGAGATGATTTCACCCGGATTCCCAACGGCGCGCCAGGCATCGAGATCAGGCTGCCACTCCTGTATCATTTCGGGGTAAATCAGGGCCGTCTCTCACTCAACAAGTTCGTGGAACTAGTGGCCACCGCTCCGGCCAGACTCTTTGGCCTGTGGCCTCGCAAAGGCACCATCACCGTGGGCTCCGATGCCGACCTGGTGATTTTCGACCCCTACCGGGAACGTACCCTAACCCAAGAGAACCTCCACATGAACGTGGATTACAGCCCCTACGAGCACATCACCGTCCGAGGCTACCCCGTGATGACCATCGCTGGCGGTAGAGTCATCGTAGAGGATGGCGAGTTCGTGGGCCATGTGGGAAGGGGGAAGTTCCTGGAGAGAAAACCTTTTTCCGAGAGATGAGAAGAAATGGAGGTAGATGCAAAACGTCAAACGTCAAACGTCAATCTGACCTGGGCTGAGATAGACCTGGATGCCATCGCCCATAACACGCGAGAGCTGAAGCGGCTCATTGGAGAGAAGACAGAGTTGATGGCCGTGGTCAAAGCTAACGGTTACGGTCACGGCGCGGTGCCAGTCGCTGAAACGGCTCTAGACAACGGCGCCAGCCGGTTGGCAGTCCATCGCGTGTTGGAAGGCGTGCAATTGCGTCAGGCGGGGATCACCGCTCCTGTCTTGATAATGGGCTACAGCCTGCTTGCCCAGGCGGAAACCGTTGTCCGTTGGGATTTGACCCCCACTGTCAACACCATGGAGCAGGCTCAAGCCCTCTCTGCCGCAGCGTCTCGTCAAGGCAAGGTGGTCCCCTTCCACGTCAAAGTGGACACAGGGCTGGGTCGTTTCGGACTCCTGCCTCACGAAGTTGTGGACTTCGTTCAGGCCATATCGGAGTTGCCTGGCCTTGCTCTTGAGGGTTTGTACACCCATTTCGCCGTGGCCGACGCTGCGGATAAAGCATACACTCTCAGACAGTTGGAAATATACCTTGAGGTAGTGAAAAGGCTGGAGGAAGCCGGCTTCACTGTCCCCATCAGACATGTAGCTTGTAGCGCAGCGGCGTTGGACCTGCCGCAGACGCATCTGGATATGGTCCGCTGCGGCATCGTCCTCTATGGTTTGCGTCCTTCAAATGAGGTTGAGCCGACCATTCCTCTTCGCTCCGCCCTGACCCTCAAGAGCCGGGTGGCTCGTGTGCGCACCCTGCCTGCTGGTTCCTCCATCAGCTATGGCCGTACTTATATTACGACCGAGCCTACTCGTGTGGCTCTGGTGCCCGTCGGCTATGGTGACGGTTACCACCGCCTTCTCTCTAACCGAGGTCAAGTGCTCATCCGTGGTCGGCGCGCGCCCATCGTGGGCCGGGTGTGCATGGACCAGTTGGTGGTGAAGATTAGCGACATTCCCGACGTGCGGCAGGATGATGAGGTGGTGCTCATTGGCAGGCAGGGCGATGATGAGATCAGCGCCGAGGAGGTGGCCGCCTGGGCCGAGACGATTAACTATGAGGTGACTACCAGCCTCTTGCCGCGAGTGACCAGGGTTTACCTCAAAGATGGACAGGTGGTGGCTGTGTCCTCACTCCTAAGTTGACAAAAGGAACCCTGTCCATGCCAGGAAACCGGTTGTATCTTCGATTTCTATCCGAGAAAGCCCTCGACCAGATCGAGGAGACCGCCTACAGGCTGCTGGATGAGGTCGGGATATCGCTGCAGCATGACACTGCCATAGAAATGCTGCATGGGCAGGGATGCAGGGTTGATAAAGAGCGCGTCTTTGTTCCACCTGATGTGGTGCGATGGGCGCTGGACAACGTCACCGCCCATACAGAGGTCTTCAACCGCGATGGGTCACTTGCTTTCACCTTCGGCGACGGACGGGTGCGCTTCCACAATGGCGGCGGCCAACCCTTCGTTCTTGACCTGGACACCGGAGAGTCTCGTCCCGCTCTTTTGAGAGACATAGCCGATGCCACTCGCCTGCTCGACGCCCTGCCCAACGTGGATGAAATCACCCCTCTGTTCGGAGCGCAGGATGTGCCGCCGGAGCTTATGTTTGTGGCCTCCACGGAAGCGATGCTGCGGAACACCCGAAAGCCGGTTTCAGCGGCGGCCATCGAGAGGCCTGAGGACGTCCCTTACGTGGTGGAGATGGCGGCTGCTTGCTGTGGTGGGATGGAGTCATTCCGTAAGCATCCAACTATGTCTATTAGTGTCTCACCGGTTAGCCCTTTGACGTTTCCTGAGAACATCGCTGCGGCTATCATCGCGGTGGCAAAATCGGGGGCTCCGTTCCATCCACTTCCATCCCCGTCGTTGGGTGCAACCAGTCCCATCACCATGGCAGGAGCCCTGGCACAGCAGCACGCAGAGATTCTGGCTAGCTTTGTGCTTGCCGCCGCTACCAGGCCTGGCACCCCGGTCTTATATTGTTCGCGCATCGGCTCCATTGATGTGCGGACCGCTATGTCCACCTGGGGCGGGCCAGAGATCGGCATGACAGGGGCCTGTGCTGCTCAACTGGCGCATCGGTTGGCTCTGCCGTGTGATTCCTACGGCCTGGCCACCGATTCAGCATGGCTCGACCCGCAATTCGCCTATGAGCGGCTTGCCAATGCCCTCGTGCCGGCTCTGGCCGGGGTTGATATCCTGTCGGGTGTGGGCATGACAGGGGGGCTGGAGGGCAGCCTGGAGACTGCCGTCATGGATGACGAGATCATCAGCATAATCAAGCACATCGTGGCCGGTGTTGAGGTGAGTGAGGAAGCGCTGGCCTTCGAGGTGATGCGAGAGGTGATCCCTAGTGATGGCGTCTTTCTGGGAGAGCGGCACACGGTGCAGCAGATGCGGAAGGGGGCTATCTGGATACCAGGCGTAAGCGAGCGGGTGGGT
>CAZRSI010000221.1:3095-4310 GCA_964602575.1 uncultured Anaerolineae bacterium | reverse complement strand
AAACTAAAACTTGGATTTCTTCAACCATCTTCGTAGACACAATCGCTCACAGCGGATTGCCAAATCCGCCACCAAACCGCTGGATCTGGCGACCCAGCAGAAGTAAATTGTGATGTACTGATCTCCGTTCTATGGTGGCAGGACCGGCTCTCCGCTTAGCACTCGAACGACATCGTTATAGGAGATCATGAGCATCAAGCTGATGAGTATGACCAGTCCTATCAAATGAATGAGTCCCTCCCTCTCCGGGGTCACCCTCTTGCCTCCGCGCAAGGCTTCGAGAGCTATGAATGCCAAACGACCACCGTCTAGGCCAGGAAAGGGGATCAGGTTGAATATGGCCAGTTGGACACTGAGGTAAGCGGTGAATTGCATCAAGGGTACCAGCCCATACTTAACGACCTCGCCAGTGGCGGCTGCTATCCCAACGGGCCCCCTGATGTCAGGGGCAAGGGTTCCTTGGATCATCTGCGCTATCCCAGAGAAAATAGCCACGAAAATAGCCCCTGTCGTCTCGGCCCCTGCGGTAATGGCCTCTCCCAAGGAATAGCGTAGCTTTTCTGTTCCCACAATGTCAACAGTCTGAATGAGCACCCCCATGGGGCCTTCGTCCGGCGGCGGTTCTAGCCGGGGCGTTAAGTGGACCGACAGGGTTGTCTCGCCCCGCTTGATGCTGAGGGCAACCTCTTGCCCCAGCCTCTCGCTGGTGTAGCGCCGGAGTTCGTAGATGTTGCGAATTTTTAGGCCGTCCATGCTCAGTATAATGTCACCTTCTCGAAGGCCCGCCTCCGCCGCCGGCGAACCAGGCGCGACCTCAAGGATGGTTACCGACCCAATGGGAATGTCCAAGCCGATTAGACCAACGCCAACCAGCAGTAGAAAGGCCAGCAGAACGTTCATCACTGGACCGGTCAGCAGCACACCAGCGCGAACAAGCTTGCTCTGAGCGGCAAAGCTCCTGGGGTGAGAAGGATCCTCCTCCCCCAGCATCCGCACGAAACCACCGAAAGGGATGGCGTTTAGCGTATACTCGGTTTCGCCGTGTCTGGCAATAGTGAGAAGGCGTGGTGGGTAGCCAAAACCGAATTCCTCAACCTTGATGCCGTTCGCCTTAGCTACTATGAAATGACCGAATTCATGGACAAACACCAGTAAGCTCAATACGAGCAGAAAGATAAGAACGGTCATAACGACTCAGATGTCCTCTCTCTACTG
>CAZRSI010000221.1:0-2995 GCA_964602575.1 uncultured Anaerolineae bacterium | reverse complement strand
GCGTCGAGGGTGAAGTAGACCTGTAGCCCCTCGGCCCGCCAACGCTGCACTTCGTTGATCAGTTGCACGGTGGCGGGCAGCCAGTAGTAGATGGGCGGATGGGAGGTCATCATCACCGCGTGCATAGAGATGGCATCCTCTTCAATGAGAGGTCCCAAAGTAGCCAAATCCTTCTGCAGCAGGGCTTCTCTCGCCCGGGCCAGGCGTTCCACTACGCTGGCCACACGGGCCTGGTAGAGGTGGCTGGTGGGAGCGCGGGCGTGTCCCTCCGTAGAACCAACCTGTTTGTGGGCTCGGCTGACGATGGCAATGACATCTCGCAGGTCCCAATGCTCTGGGGGGGCTATTTGCCTGGCAAAGGAGTCCTCGCTGCAGGTACCAGCCTCCCATTCGGTGAACCCCCCGGGGACGGAGCGACAGGCCGAGCCGGAGCCGAAGCGCGCCAGAATCGAGAGCTCCCGCTCGTTGAGCTCCAGCCCAACCGCTTTGCTGGCTGCCAAAGACAGGGCGGCAAAGCCTGAGGCCGAGGAGGCCAGCCCCACACCGGCAGGGAAGCTGTTCTCGGAGATCACCCTGGCCCGATCTCGCAGCCCAGCCATTGCCCTCACCCGGTCCAGGTGGGCCACGATCCTACGCCTCGCTTCACCGTGCACCTCTCGCCCGTCGAGGATTATTAAATCATCATCGTAATCGGGCGAGAACTCCACGGTAGTGACCGTGGTGAGCGCGTCCAGGTTCATGGAGAGCGAAGAGTTGGCGGGCAGGTTCAGTTCGGCATCACGCTTGCCCCAGTACTTGATGAAAGCGATGTTGGCACAGGCGACGGCAGTTGCTTTCATTACAGACATAGACATGCACTCTTGACGTTTGACGTTTGACGTTTCACCTGGCGCCCGGCCTTGTCCCCAACGCCGCCGCTATCGCCGCTGCCTCTCGTACCATCTCACTGATGACCTCGGCCACTGGTTTGATCTCGCGCACCAGGCCGATGCCTTGGCTGCAGGAGATCACGCCAGCATCCACGTCACCCTCTCTGATCATGCGCTTGGTCTCCGTGCGGGCCACGAGGGCCAGGATCTCCCCTAGGTCAGCTTCCTTGGCTTCCAAGTCGGCCACCTTGAGAGCGGCAGCGTTCTTCCAGGCGCGGAGCGTGTTGCGCAGGGAGCCCAGTATCGGCAGGGTATCCAGCTCTGTCGAGGCTATCAGCGCCTGCTTGAGGTTATCGTGGATGGGGCACTCCTTGGTGAGCAGCAGCCTTGTGCCGATGGTGACGCCCTCTGCGCCCAGCACCAGCGCTGCCAGCAGCCCCCGTCCATCGGCGATGCCTCCCGCGGCCAGCACGGGTATCTCCAGCGCGTCGGCGGCGCGGGGCACCAGTACCATCGTCGTCAGCCCCAGTTCGCCGATGTGGCCGCCGCCCTCGGTGCCGAAGACGGTCACGGCGTCCACGCCGGCCCTCTCCGCGCTGAGGGCGTGCCGCACGCTGACGCACTTGTGCATCGTCTTCACTCCGCCCGCCTTCAGTCGCGCCAGCAGGTCCTCCGGCGGCCGGCGGCCGCTGGTCTCGACCACCGGCACGCCCTCTTCCAGGATCACCTCGACATAGAGGTCGTTGTCAATGGGGCGCAATGCCGGAAACAGGCTCAGGTTGACGCCGAAGGGCTTGTCGGTCAACTCCTTGGCCCGGCGGACGGCCTGGCGGAACTTCTCCTGGGTGTCGAACATGGCCGAAGCCATCATCCCCAACGCGCCGGCGTTGGAAATCGCGGCCACGAACTCCGGACCGCTGATGTGCATCATGCACCCCCCGACAATGGGATATTCGATGCCAAGCAGTTCGGTGACGCGGGTTTTGAACATAAAGGGCTCCTTCTAGGTCTGGATTTGAGGAATTCGTCAAGCGTCAAACGTGAACTGTCAAATCACGTGTGACGTTTGATGCTTGACGTTTCTCGCCAGGCCTGGGTCAGTAATACTTGCTCGGCGTACTCGGCCACCTGGCGCTCCCTCTCCATCTCATCCCAGCCCAGCCGTTCGGCCATCAGCTTGGCGACGGCCGGGGCACGAGGCAGGCCGCCATCGCGCACCTCGTAGATTACGTGGGTGCGGCGGATGAGCACATCGGATAGGGTTAGGGCCATCTCGTGCTGCACGGCATAGGCCACCTCGGCCATCAGGTAGGGCAGACCCGGCACGATGCGTTCGCCCAGGGCCGGATTGCCCTCGATGCAACCGGCTATCCAGGCGGCATCGGCGCCGTAGGTCTCCAGCAAGTGGCGGGATGCCTGCTCATCCAGGCCTGGCAGCGATGCTTGGCCGAGTTGCGCACCGATCAGAGGATCCTTGGTGCGGCAATCGTGCTGGGAATGCACGCCGAATTCCTCGGCCAGCCGCTTCTCGGCGCGGTCGGTCAGTTGCTTGGCCATCAGGCGGTGGGTGGTCAGCTTGCCGCCGACGATGGTGATCAGCCCGGATGGGCTTTCCACGATCTCGTGCTCGCGGGAGAGGGCGTAGGTCCCGCCCTCGGCGAAGAGCAGCGGACGGAGCCCGGCGTAGGTGCTGATGATGTCGTCTGGTCCCATCTGGGCGCCGGGGAAGGTATGCTGCACCGCTTCCAACAGGTACTCCACGTCCTCTCGTGTGGCGGCCGGGGCATCGAGGGGGCCGTCATAATCGGTATCGGTGGTGCCGATGAGAGCGAAGTCGCCCCAGGGAATGAGGAATACGTGGCGCCCATCGCGGGGCGAATCGAAGGCCACAGCGTGCTGGCTGGTGAGCCTGGCGCGAGGGATGACCAGGTGAATGCCTTTGGTGGGGCGAGTCATGCGGCCCTTGAAGTGCTCATCCAGTTTGCGTACCTTGTCCGCCCACACGCCGGCGGCGTTGATCACCACCCGGGCGCGCACCTCGATCTCGCGCCCGGCCCGCTCGTCCACCACCTGAGCGCCAACAACGCGCCCTCCGGCCTTGAGCAGGCCCACGCACCGAGCGTAGT
>CAZRSI010000220.1:0-4317 GCA_964602575.1 uncultured Anaerolineae bacterium | reverse complement strand
TGATGACCTGCCCGGCCTGACGACTGAGGAGAAAGCCCGCATCAAAGCCCTCTTGGGTCTTACCATTACCGAAGCACCGCCTCCCGAAGCTATTCCCTGCATCATCTGGGTCGGCCCAACCGTCAACTGCGATAGCGGCCGCTTCGGCCATCAGATCGAGATGATTGTCCTTCACTTCACCGCCAGCGGCACCAGTGCGGGGACGATATCCTGGTTCAAGAACCCTCAGAGCCGGGTCAGCGCGCATTACGTCCTTGACAAGGATGGCAAGATATTCCAGTTGGTAAAAGACGGGGACACCGCCTGGCACGCTGGCCTGCCTGGGAATCTGACGAGAGACGACATCATCCGGCCCAATCCCCGCGCCATCGGCATCGAGATCGTGAACTGGGGCCGTCTTACAAAACAGGATAACCGATACTACAACTGGTTGGGGAAAGAGCATCTGGGGGAAGTGGTGGAGATCGGTGGTTCATACTGGGAGCCATACACTGAGGCCCAGTACGAAAGCCTGATTGAGTTGGTCGCCTATCTGTGCAAGCGGTACAACGTGCCAGCTCGCTATCCACCCTTGGGCCCCGGCACCTACTATGCGAGGGCTCAGGATCTGGCCGAATTCAAAGGCATCTTGGGCCACAGCGCCATCAACAGGGAGAAGTCCGACCCTGGCCCCCATTTCGATTGGGACCGCCTGATGGATGGCCTGCGGTCATCGGGCTAAGGCAGAATTCACCCCTCTCAGGGAGGGGCTGAGGGAAGGTAGATGCCCACAGACAGGCAAGATTCCGCGTGAATTCAATTCGTGTTGGCTTACGATTGACGACCTGACCAACAAGGCCACACTACGCAGCTACCTGGGCAGCTACCAAAAGAAGAGGTGGCAGTAGGGGAGGGTTAAACCCGAAGGTCTTTATTGGAGATAAATGAAACTCGTGCTTTCGATTATCGCCAGCATAGCCTGCCTGTTTCTGACAGCGTGCGCACAAGCACCGACGGCCACCTCTGCGCCCGAACGGCCTACAGCTACTCCGGCAGCGACCGCGTCCGCCACACCAACCCTCACCCTCACTCCCACTCGCACGACGAAGTCAACCAACACCCCAGCGCCGACGACGCCAGCCACTGCCACGCCAGAGCCAACCGCAACGTCCCGGCCAACGGCCACCCCAACACCCAAGCCAACGGCGACCCCCGCCCCGACGGCGACGCCTACCCCCACCCCCATCCCGACACAAACCCCAGCGCCCACACCGAACCCAACGGAGGAGGCAGGGCCTGTCATCGCCTACTTTCGCGCCAACGTCGCCGAGGCTGATCCGGGCGACACCATTACCCTGGAGTGGGCATCCAGCGGCGGCATCAAGGCCACATTGTATCACCTGATGCCCAGCGGCCAGCTCGGACAGTGGTGGGAGGTGGAGCCCAACGGCTCGATGGACTACGCCATTCCGCCCGAATCCCGCAATTGGGAGAGATTCGTGCTCTTCGTCTTCGACGAAGCAAATCGCCTGGCCCAGGCCACGCTGACAGTGCTCCTGCGCTGTCCCGATACCTGGTTCTTCTCTCCGGCTCCAGACGAATGTCCCAGCGGTCCCCCCGTTTTCACCGATGGGGCAGAGCAGCACTTCGAACACGGCCTGATGCTCTGGAACAGAGCCGAGGACTGGATCTACGTGCTATACGACGATGGCTTGCAGCCTGCCTACCAGATCTTCCTGGACGAGTGGAATGAGGGCGAGCCGGAATTCGACCCCAGCATCGTGCCGCCGGCAGGACTCTACCAGCCGGTGCGGGGTTTTGGCCTGGTGTGGCGGGAGCAGCCAGGCGTCCGCGAGCGCCTGGGCTGGGCCGTGGATAGGGAGCAGGGCTATCAGACAGCCATCCAGCGCACCTCGCGATACAAGTATAACGTCGTCTACATCAAGGCACTGGACGGAGGGGTGTGGGAACTGGGGCCGGAGGGCAGCAAGTGGCGGCACATTCCGTAGCGAGCGCAACTTTTGCCCTCTTGCAGGGTTATCTCTTTTAGGTAGGCGCATCCAAAACGGGTTGGTAGGGGCAGGCCTTGCGCCCGCCCAGGGCGATCGCAAGGGATCGCCCCTATAAGCAGATTTAAACACACCCATCTTTTGGGGAAGGTGAAGCTTGAGCGAAAAAGGCGCTCCTGCTCTAGCTGTGGAGCATCTCTCTTTCAGATATCGCGACCGTCCTGAATACGCCCTGCGCGATGTCTCCTTTGAGCTGAACGCCGGGGAGATCATGCTGGTGGCCGGAGCCAGTGGCTGCGGCAAAACCACCCTGATCCGCTGCATCAACGGCCTCATCCCTCGGAGCTACAAAGGGGAACTGGAGGGGCGGGTCTATGTTCACGGTGAGGACATAGGCGACAAGCCCCTGGCGGCTATCTCCCAGATAGTGGGCACAGTGCTGCAGGACCCCGAGCGCCAGATTTTGGGCAGTCGTGTCCTCAATGAGGTGGCCTTCGGGCTGGAAAACCTGGGCCTGCCGCCAGAGGAGATCATCGCGCGGGTGGATGAAACCCTTGACTATCTGAACATCAACCACCTGCGGCATCGGGAGACCTTCTATCTCTCCGGCGGCGAGAAGCAAAAGGTGGCCCTGGCCGGCATCCTAGCCATGCAACCCTCTCTCCTGCTCCTGGACGAGCCGCTGGCCAGCCTCGACCCCGCCAGCGCCCAGGAGGCCTTACGCCTGATACGGCGGCTGGCCGACGAGGGCCGGGCCATCCTCATCGTCGAGCACCGGGTCGAGGACATCTTGAAGATCCGGCCAGAAAAGACTCTCTTCCTGGTGGACGGCCAGGTGCACTACCTGGGGCCCACAGACGGCCTGGAAGGAGCAGTAGATTATCGCAAGGTCAAGCTGCCAGCGCCGATGATCATAGAAAAAGCCCGCCACAATCCGCCTCCCGCCTATGTGCCGCCACGCCTGTCCCAGGCAACGGAGGATAGCGAGCCTCTGGTGGAGTTCCAGGAGGTGAGCTTTGCCTACGAGGATGGGCCGCTGGTCCTCCACGACGTGAACCTGACCATCAACCGTGGCGACATCATTGCCATCCTGGGCCCCAACGGGGCGGGCAAGACCACCTTGGTCAAACACGCCATCGGCCTGCTCAAGCCCAAGGAGGGGCGAGTGCTGGTCAATGGGGTAGACACCCGCAAACTCAGCGTGGCCGAGATCGCCAAGACCCTGGGCTACGTCTTCCAGAGCCCCAGCCACATGCTCTTCGCCCCCACGGTGTGGGAAGAGCTGGCCTTTGGGCCGAAAAATTTGGGCTACGACGAGGACACCATCAATGAGGGAGTGGCCGAGGCGGTGAGAATCCTCAACCTCAGCGGGCTGGAGGAGTACCCGCCCCTGGCCCTCAGCTTTGGCCAGCAGAAGCGGGTCAGCCTTGCGGCCATCATGTCCATGCGTTCCAAAATCCTGGTGATGGACGAGCCAACAGCAGGCCAGGATTATAAGAATTACATGTCCTTCATGGACGCCATCCTCCAGTTGCCCAACTTCGAGGCTATCCTGTTTATCACCCACGATATTGACCTGGCGGTCTGCTACGCCAACCGCGTGGTGCTGGTTCACGAGGGGCGCATCGCCGCCGACGGGCCGCCTCAAGAGGTGCTGGCCCAGTACGACTTGTTGGAGCGTTGCCACATCGTGCCCACCTCATTACTGGCGGCCAACCTGGAGCGCCTCCCTCAAACGGGACGCTTCATGCGGGCGGAGCTGTTGGCTCACATATGATCGTCGAAGGTCTCCCGACCGAGGCGAAGAGGGCTCGGTTGGAGACCTTCGCCCAACACCCAATATAGGTTATTGCCCCGCGCCAGGGGAGGGACGCGGGGTCAAAATAAAGTAAAAGGAGGGATATAATGAAAAACAAAGCACTAACGTGGCTCATTGTCCTGGTCGTGTTCGTCGCGCTGATGGTGATCGCCAGTCTGCTAACTGGTCCCGAAGGGGCGCGGCTGTCCGGCGTCACCTGGATCATCTTCACCCTCATCGCCGCAGTAATCATTTACGCCATCTACTTCGCCACAGCCGAGAACAAGGCCTGGGAGGTAGGCACCCGCGAGGTGGTTTACATGGCTATCGGTGCAGCGCTTTTCGGCGTGCTTACCTGGTGGGCCAATGCGGCTGCCTTGCCCTCGGTCAGCCTGGTCAGCCTGCGCCCCACGGTGTGTCTGCCCATCTTCTTCGGCTATGTCTTCGGGCCGGTGGTGGGCTTCTTCACCGGTGCGGTGGGCAACATCATCGGCGACTTCCTCACCGGCTGGGGAGTCTACCCGGCGTGGG
>CAZRSI010000219.1:0-4324 GCA_964602575.1 uncultured Anaerolineae bacterium | reverse complement strand
CCCTGGAAAGACCGCCGGACTAAGGTCCGGCGCGAGCAAACAATATCACTACAAACTTGTGCAACTCTGTACTTGGCGGGAGAGCTAACGCTGAGGTCGAGTTTGTGTTTTTCCTGGCCTGATAGTATAATACCGTCCAAAATAGATGACAAACCATGAAGGAAGGGATATGGCATGTTGAAGACTCACACCTGTGGTGAACTGAGGACTGAGCATGTGGGCCAGGAGGTGACCCTGGCCGGCTGGGTGAACCGCCGCCGCGACCACGGTGGCCTCGTTTTTATAGACCTGCGAGACCGAGATGGGATCACTCAGGTGGTCGCCAATCCTGAGGTCTCGGCAGAGGCCCATGCTGTGGCTTCTCAAGTCCGAAACGAGTACGTGCTCCTCGTTCGCGGCCAGGTGCGCCGCCGCCCCCAAGGGCTGGAGAACCCGGAACTGGCCACGGGTGAGATCGAGGTGGTGGCCAATTCGATGGAGATTCTCAACTCGGCCCAGACGCCTCCTTTCTACATAAACAGGGATAACAAGGTGGACGAAGCCCTGCGCCTGCGATATCGCTATCTGGACCTGCGAAGACCGCGCATGCAGCGCAACCTTATCCTCCGCCACAAGGTGGTCAAATTCATCCGCGATTATCTGGATGAGAGGGGGTTCATCGAGATCGAGACGCCTATTCTCATCAAAAGTACCCCTGAGGGAGCTCGCGACTACGTGGTCCCTAGCCGCATTCACCCAGGCAAATTCTACGCTCTACCTCAATCGCCCCAGCAGCTCAAGCAACTTCTCATGGTAGCAGGCTTTGAAAAATACTTCCAAATCGCTCGCTGCTTCCGCGACGAGGACTTGCGGGCCGATCGGCAGGCGGAGTTCACTCAACTGGACATCGAGATGTCCTTTGTGGACCGCGAGGATATCTTGCAGCTCACGGAGGGCCTGTTCACTGCTTTGGTGGAGGCTCTGTCCGAAGAGACAGGGAAGAGGATCATGTGCAAGCCTTTCCTCCGGCTATCGTATCGGGAGGCCATAGAGCGGTACGGCAGCGACAAGCCTGACTTGCGCTTCGATATGCCCCTCGTTGATCTATCAGATCTGGTGGCCAAGAGCGAGTTCCGCGTGTTTCGCCAGGTGGTGGCCGAGGGAGGGCAGGTGAAGGCCATCCATGTTCCTGGCTGTGCCCACTACAGTCGCCGTCAGTTGGACGAACTAACGGAGTTCGTTGGCGAGCGCGGAGCCAAGGGATTGGTCTGGCTGAAGGTTGAAGCGGACCGGGCAGTGCGGTCACCTGTGGCCAAGTTTCTCTCTCAAGCGGAGATAGAGGGCCTCTTGGCGCGCACAGAGGCAGAAGCAGGCGACTTGATCCTGGTCGTGGCAGGCCAGCCCGAGGTGGTGGCTCGGGCCCTGGGAGATCTCAGACTGGAGATGGGGCAGCGGCTTGGTCTGCGAGATGATAGCCTGTTGGCCTTTGTCTGGGTGCTGGAGTTCCCTCTGCTGGAGTGGAACGAGGAGGAAGGGCGCTGGAATGCTGTGCATCATCCTTTCACCGCCGCCATGGATGAAGACCTGCCTCTACTGGAAACCGACCCGGGTAGGGTGAGGGCCAAAGCCTACGATATCATCTGCAACGGCTGGGAGATAGGCGGTGGCAGTATCCGTATCCATCGCCGCGATGTGCAGGAGAGGATGTTCCGTGTCCTGGGGCTCTCCAACGAAGAAGTGGAGGCCAATTTTGGTCACTTGTTGAGGGCTTTTGAGTACGGTGCTCCGCCTCACGGAGGCATTGCGCCGGGCATAGACCGCCTGGTTATGCTGCTGGCAGGCGAGCACAACATCCGGGAGGTCATAGCTTTTCCCAAGACCCAGCGCGCCGAGGATCTTACTTTTGGCGCTCCATCGCCCATATCGGAGCGGCAGTTGGCGGAGCTGCACTTGCGGGTGGTGGACGAATCATAGAAAATTAACCGTTGGTGGAGAAATTCATGAACAACAAGCATGAATCGCTAGCTCGCCCGTCTGAGGAGGTAGCCCTCAGCCGGGACCTTGGGCTGTTTGCAGTGACCATGATCGGCGTTGGGGGGATGATCGGGGCCGGCATTTTTGCCCTCACTGGCACTGCTGCCGGCGTTGCTGGCCCGGCTGTGGTCTTGGCCTTCTTGCTGAATGGCTTGATTACCCTCCTCACGGCTATGGCTTACGCCGAACTGGGCTCCGCTTTCCCGAAAGCCGGTGGTGGATACATATGGGTCAAGGAGGCCCTCGGAGGGACCCAAGGCTTTCTGGCTGGCTGGATGAGCTGGTTTGCCTACATTGCCGCTGGCAGCCTCTACGCCCTCACATTTGGCCGCTTCGCCAGCGAGATATGGAGCATGGCTGGCCTGCCTGTGTTCGGTCTTTCTCTGCACCAGATGACCCTTGGGTTCATGGTGCTGATCATCGGGGTTTTCACTGCCATCAATTACTGGGGCGCTTCAGAGACGGGGACTATAGGCAGTTTGGTCACCATGATCAAAGTGACCATACTGGGATTGTTCGTGCTGTTTGGTATGTTGGCTATGGGCCGCACCGAGGCCTGGTACACTCGTTTCACTGCCGAATTCCTCCCTAATGGCATCGGGGGGATTTTGATGGCCATGGGCCTCACATTCGTTGCCTTTGAGGGCTACGAGATCATTGCTCAGTCGGCCGAGGAGGTGGTGGATCCGGAACGGAATATCCCCCGCGCAACTTTCCTTTCGATTCTCATCGCCGTAGTTATTTACATCCTGGTAGGCGCCACAGCCATTGGGGCTACTGTGCCACCGGCAGGCATGGCGGCTTACGAGTATCTGGGGCTCAAAAAGGAAGTGGCGATTGTTGAGGTGGCGCGCCAGATATTCCCCTTGGGCATGGGAGCTACTGTGCTCCTTCTCAGCGGTTTGGTCTCCACCATGTCAGCTCTTAACGCCACCACCTATTCGGCCTCTCGGGTCTCTTTTGCCATGGGGCGCGAACGCAATCTGCCTGCCTTTTTCGCCCGCATCCATCCTCAACGCCATACACCCCATTGGGCTGTTATTTGCTCTGGCGCTTTGATGGTGGTCATGTCCTTATGGCTGCCCATCGAGAACGCTGCTGCAGCCGCCAGCATCATGTTCCTGTTGCTCTTCTTGCAGGTTAATCTGACGGTGATGGTCTTGCGCCACAAAAGGCCCGATCTTAAGCGTGGGTTCGTGATACCCTGGTTTCCCGCTGTGCCCGTCATCGCTGTTTTCTGCAACGGGTTATTGGCTCTGTATCTGTTCGTGTTCAGCCCTCTTGCCTGGTACCTGGCCGTTGGCTGGATCGTGGTGGGCTTGCTGGCCTACTACGCTTATTTCTCCAGGATCGAGGCCATGGAGAAGCCCAAGGAAATCCTGCTGGAGGAGGTGTTGGTTAGCCGCGACTACTCGGTTCTGGTGCCGGTGGCAGATCAGGAGCAGGCTCGCATCCTGGGACAGATCGGGGCCATTCTGGCTCAGGATAACCACGGGGAGGTACTGGCGTTGCACGTGGTGCGGGTGCCGTGGCAGCTCACTTTGGGCAACGGTCGGCTTTTCCTCAAAGAAGGGCGTTCATATCTGGAGACAGTGATACAGCAGGCCAAGGTGCGGGATGTGCCGGTGCACACCATCATCCGGCTGGGGCGCGACGTGGCGGAAGCGGTGCGCAAGACGGCGGTGGAAAACGCCTCGGATCTCATTGTCCTTGGCTGGCCGGGCTACACCCGCAGCAGCGGCCATGTGTATGGCTCGGTTATAGATCCAATTGTGGCTAACCCGCCGGCCGATATTGCGGTTGTTCGCTATCGAGAGTACCGGCCCCTTCGTTCCATCCTGGTTCCGGTGGCAGGTGGGCCTAACAGCCGATGGGCAGTGAGGATGGCTGTCAGCATGGCTCGGGGAGAGGGGGTGCCGGTCAAAGTGACTCTGTTGCACGTGATGCCGCCAGGAACATGCGGTGGCGAGCTGGCCCGCGCTGGCAAGATTCTCGATAATGTTCTAAACGGCATCACCTACGAGCACATTGAGCGTCGCTGTGTAGAGGGAGGGGATGTCGTGGAGACAGTGCTGGCGGAGGCCGAGGGATACGACTTGTTGGTCGTTGGAGCTAGCGAGGAGCCGCTGTTTCGCAATTGGTTGATGGGCAACATTCCGGATCAAATTGCTAAGAGAGCTTCGGTTACGGTGATCATCGTCAAACGACGTAGTGGTCGGATTTATTCCTTTCTGCACCAGACGATTCTAGGCCCTGCGGGAATGCTTTGTGTTTGACATTTTAATACCCATATGTTATACTAACTTTCGAT
>CAZRSI010000218.1:0-4327 GCA_964602575.1 uncultured Anaerolineae bacterium | reverse complement strand
CATGGCGGAATGGTTCTCTGGAGAGCAGCGGTGCTTAGTCTACCACAACTACATCCGTTTGTCAAATAGCTATTTGACATGGATTGGGAATTCTGTGTAATATTGGGGTGCTGCCTGTAGGGAGAGTGGGGATCACCTAACTAGCAAATGACAAGGATGGCGGATTATGATATACTACGCCAGCGACTGGAACGGCCAGGTTGTCAGGGCGTAGGTTCAGTTTAGCTGAGAAAACCATCCTCCATTGTTGACCGGTCAGCGTAGGGCTTTTGGGCTCGTTCTTTATCTACTCGATATGGGGTTCGTGGTAGCGACTTCAGTTGCTTTGACTCCATTGTGGACGACATGGCTGTGCAGCCTCTGCTGCACCTGTACTGTCCGTTGCCCCCCGAGGCATCCCTCTCACTGAGACTATCGTCACACTCAAGCAATTGGCGCTTCAGGAGAGGATATCGGAGTGGCGGGGGAGCACCACTTTCTACATAGCCCCGGACGCATTAGAAAAGCCAACTAGTTGAAGCGTCCTGTGCTTGCGTGTCAAAAACAGGCCAGGGATTAGTAAAATCCCTGGCCTGTTTTTCATGCATCAGTTAAGGTTACACGGGTACATCCACTATCACCGTCGTTCCCTTGCCCAGCTCGGATCGCAACGTCAGAGTGCCACCCAGCAGCTGGGCCCGCTCGTGCATGCCAATGAGCCCCAGTTTGCCACTGGACACCAGGTCGCCTGTTCTCTCCGGCACCTCGAACCCTTGGCCATTATCCTCCACAGTTATCCTTATCCTGGTCTCATCAAACTCCACTGTAGTCACTACCCGCGAGGCTTGGGAATGCCTCTTGGCATTGTTTAGGGCCTCCTGAACAATTCGGAACAGCACCAACTCCGCTTCGGGTGGTAAACGTCGTCTGTCACCATGCACCCTCAGCTCTGTTTCTGTTCCATTGCCCTCTCTAATATCGGCCATTAATCCCTCCAGCGCAGGCAGCAGGCCCAGATCGTCCAACACAGAGGGCCGCAGGTCACGGCTGAACCGGCGCACGCCTTGCAGTATCTCGTCAATCAGTTCCTGTAACTCCTCCAGGCGTTCCTGTGCGGATTCAGACATTTGTGCATGTTGAGCCAGATTGTCCAGGCGGCGCGATAAGTCTATCAAGGCCTGAGCTGTCTCGTCGTGAAGCTCACGGGCGATGCGTTTGCGTTCGTCTTCCTGAGCGCGGGTGATCTGGCGGGCGTAGAAGCGCATGTTCTCATAGAGACGAGCGTTCTCGATGGTAATGCCGGTCTGACGCCCCACGCTAGCTAGAATCGCTGCATCTCTTTGCGAAAAATTCTTTACCTCGTTGAGACTGCCCACGGCCAGCATGCCGAAAGTCTGGTTGCCACTCGCAATGGGCACCGCCACGACGCTGGTGATGCCAGCCTCGACAAAGGCAGGTACCGCACTGGGGTAGTCCTTGTAATCCTTGATGACCACAGAGCGGCTGGTGGTGATCACTTTCCCCGCCAGTCCGTTTGGTGGGGACACCGTTACGTTTGCCAGTTGGCGGGGCAGATTGTGAATGAAGGGATATTTGATGACCCCGCTCTCTCGATCGAGCAGGGCGATGACGCCTGCATCGGCCCCGATCAGCTCTTCGGCTATTTGAAGGACCTTGGGCAGGATCCTGTCCAACTCCAGTTCGGACGTGATCTGCTCCGCCACCTCGTTCAACCGTCGCTGTATCTCTAGCTGCCTTGCTACATCCTGGTGTAGCCTGGCGTTCTCGATGGCCACGCCGATCTGGTTGCCGATGACTGTGATGAGCTCCAGCTCTTCTTGAAGAAACTGGCGCGAATCCCGGGTGGCCACAGCCAGTGCGCCTTGAACCCCGCTCTTGGACTTCAGCGGGACGATGATCTGGCCTCGCAGTCCTTCCTTCCGCACGGCTAACCTGGTCAGCCGAGGATCGTGGGAGGAATCCTTCACCACCATCAATTCCCCGGATTGAGCAACTTGCCCGCAGAAACCCTCACCTAGCTTTAGCCTATCTACTCCTGCAGCGGATTCCTCCGAAATGCCCCGGTAGGCTGCCAGCACCAACTCCTGACTCTGCTTGTCCAGGAAGAAGATCAGGCCAACGGGTAGGCCCGTTACCTCTAAAACTTTGTCGAGGGCGCCATTCAGTATCTGTTCAAGTTCCAGTGATCCGGTCACGATGCCGCAGACGGCGTTGATAGCTTGCAGGCGAGCTACAGCCTTCTGGCGCAGTCTCCTTTCCTTCTCCTGGGTCTCGATCATCCAGATCACCATGTAGCCAACTACTGCCACTGCAACCGTCTCCAGGAGAGCGTCCACTGGATAGGGCGAAATCAGAAGCGCCCGCGGCAGCATGATAAGGACAGCCAGGCCCAAGGTGACCAAACCGCCCACTTGGCCGAAGGCAAAGGTTGCACCAGCTATCGGTAGAATGAAGATGATGCGCTCTATGGCGTGCCGGGTGAGAGGGGATAGCACGAAAGGAGGTAGGCGTACCTGCGGTGTAAGATAGTGAAGGAAGGCACTGGCAGCTAGCATAACTGCCAGAATCCAGAAGTAATGGCTGGTTATGGCTCTTTTCAGACAATTCCTTGAAAACATCATAAAGTGTCCTCTATTGTGATCCAACCTTTTTGCAAGGCTCGCACCACGGCTTCAGTGCGAGAGCTAACTTGCATCTTGCTGAAGATAGTACTCAAGTGGGCCTGGACTGTGCGAACGCTGAGGGACAGATCTCGGGCGATCTCCCTGTTCGTGAGGCCCTTAGCCGCCAGCTTCAAGACTTCCAATTCTCGCTCAGTGAGTTCATCCAGTGCAGACTTCTCTGGGGACTTGCTTGCAGGGCGAGCGAAACGATCAATTACCTTACGAGCTATCACTGGATGTAGCACCGATTCACCAGCGTGTACCGCTCGGATGGCCTGAATCAAGTCACTGCCGCGTACGTTCTTCAGAAGGTAGCCTGCCGCCCCTGCCTCCAGGAGGGCGAAGATGTACTGATCGTCATCGTAAGCAGTGAGTATGAGCACTGTAGTGGTCGGACATTGGGCCTTGATCTGTCTGGTGGCTTCAATGCCGTTGAGCTTAGGCATAGCAATGTCTATGATGGCCACATCAGGGTGCAATTCGGTCGCCAGCCTGACGGCTTCCTCGCCATCGCCAGCTTCCCCAACCACGCGCATATCATCCTCGCGCTCTAGTAGCTTGCGCGTGCCTTCCCGCACCAGTACATGGTCATCGGCCAGCAAGATGTTGATCTTGTCCATAGCGTTTTCCCTTCCTCTGCTGAGGCAACCCTACTGAGAATTATACTTCATTATCGAAAGCAGGGCAAGCCGAAGGAGGCGAATTTGCCTAGGCCAATAGGACAGTTTGATATAGGACAAATTGCCTAGATCGGATCAGACTCCGCTGGGTAACTGGCCTAGCTGTTTACAGGCTTAGCACGAGCTGATCGGGTCAGGGTTTACGCCTTTTCGTGGGCTAAGGCCTAGGCCTTTTTCGGGACAGAATACAGGCGTTTTGACCGATGACAACGGCCACCAAAAGTGGTATACTATGGCTGGAAGTTTTAGGAAGGATAGGCCCCATTGGAGGGCCAATTCAGGGTAGATAACTCGAAGGAGGTGTAGCTATGGGAGGCATGCAAGGAACAGTAGCTCTGGTAATTGGCATCGCGGTTGTGCTCTTCGTGCCCGCTCTGGTCTGGGCCACGGTCATCGCTGGGCTGACCCGCATCGTGCGAGACAAGATACGCGAGACCCGTCCCGTGCAGACGGAGCCGGTCCGGGAAGTGAAGTAGCCGATTCGCCCAAGTTAGCTGGCCAACGCCGGACCTGGGCATCGGGTTAACCATTTCAACCACTATCATAGTTTAAGGAGGTGAGTTCATGGAGGTGCAAGCGGTAGTTGCCCTAGTGATCGGTGTAGTCGTGGTTCTCTTCGTGCCTGCTCTGGTTTGGTCCACAGCCATCGCTGGACTGTACCAGGTGGTACGGAAGAAGGTCCGGGCAGGCGTGAGGGCCATCGCTCGGAAGGTGCCAGTGAGCGCAGAATAGGCTGTAGTGTTCACTACCGGCGAGCGATCAAGGGGCGGGCTCCTCCTGCGAGTTGAGCCCGCCTGTCCTTGCCGGTCACTTATCACCTTGTAAGATTCAGGGCATGCGCGACAGAAGCCTGGGAGCTTGGAGGTATCCCCTCATTCTCCATTGTCCTTGGTACAGTGTTCCGTAAATTTGTTCCGCTTTTCTGCTCCTGGGTGTGCCAGGAGCAGTTACCACCACCAGGTCACCGAGCGACCAGATGAGACG
>CAZRSI010000217.1:0-4331 GCA_964602575.1 uncultured Anaerolineae bacterium | reverse complement strand
TATCCCACAAATATCCCACGAATCCCACAGAAAATCGCAGGTCTGCAAGCGTTCAAGACTGGGTCACTTCAGCCACGATTTCAAGCACCTTCACCAACCCCTCTTGCCAGACCTCCTGCTTCGGATGTAGAGGCAGCCATATCTGGTGCGGGCTCACTCGGGCGCGACCGAGCAGCCGTCCCTGCAACCGCCTGTGCATCATCTGCTCTAGCGGCTGGACACGGATGGCGATCTGGCCTTCCTTGGCGGAGATAGCTTGCACACCAGCTCTTAGAGCCAGCACCTTGAGCCTTAGTTGGTATAGCAGATTGGCCACCGCCTCGGGGAGTGGCCCGAAGCGGTCTCTCAGCTCGCGTTCCATATCGTCCACTTCCTCCATGGTGGTTAGGCCCGCCATGCGACGGTAGAGCCGCAGGCGCAAGGATGAATCTGCTACGTAATCCTTGGGGATGAAGGCTGGCAAGGGCAAATCAATGGAGACTGCAGGGGGCAGGGGTAAGACCCCAAAGGTGTTAGAATCCTTCGGGGTCTTGCTCCCCTCGCGTTTCTCCTTGAGCTCCCGCACAGCCTGGGCCAGCAGGCGGCAGTAGAGGTCGAAGCCTACAGCGGCGATGTGGCCATGCTGACGAGTGCCAAGCAGGTCACCGGCCCCGCGGATCTCCAGATCGCGCATGGCGATGCTGAACCCGGACCCTAACTCGCTGGCCTCCAGGATGGTCTGCAAGCGCTGGCGGGCCGATTCGGTGAGGCGATGAAGGTGATCGTACAGGAAATAAGCGTAGGCCCGACGAGCTCCCCTCCCTACCCGGCCTCGCAACTGGTAGAGATCGGCCAGGCCAAACTGGTTGGCCCGGTTGACGATGAGGGTGTTGACGTTGGGAATGTCCAATCCGCTCTGGATGATGGAGGTGCAGACCAGCACGTCAATTTTGCCGGCGGCGAAATCCATCATCACCTGCTCCAGCTTGGCCTCAGGCATCTGGCCGTGTGCGATGGCCAAGGTGGCTTCGGGCACGAGGCGCTCCAGGCGTCGGGCGATGAGATGAATGCTCTGCACGCGGTTGTGCACGAAATAGACTTGCCCACCCCGGTCCAATTCCCGTAGGATGGCCTTCCGAATCAGGTTCTCATCGTACTCGCCCACGTAAGTCTTTACAGGAAGCCGCTCTTCTGGCGGGGTGTTGATGGTGCTCATGTCCCGCACCCCCGTCAGGGACATGTAGAGGGTGCGAGGGATAGGGGTGGCAGTGAGGGTGAGGACGTCTACCTCCTTACGCATCTGCTTGAGCTTCTCCTTGTGCGTCACGCCAAAGCGCTGTTCCTCGTCTATAATGAGAAGCCCTAGGTCCTTGAAGACCACGTCGTCTTGGATCAGGCGATGGGTGCCGATGACGATGTCCGTCAGCCCTGCCTTCAGTTTTTCCAGGATCTCCTGCTGCTCCCGCCGCGACCTGAAACGCGAGAGCATCTCCACCTCGACAGGAAAGGGTTTGAGCCGCTCTCGGAAGGTCATGTAATGCTGCTGAGCTAACACAGTGGTGGGCACTAACACGGCCACCTGTTTATTGTCCATCACCGCTTTGAAAGCAGCTCGCAGGGCAACTTCGGTCTTGCCGTAGCCGACATCGCCGCAGACCAACCGGTCCATGGGCTTCGGTTTCTCCATGTCGGCCTTGATCTCCTGGATGGCTCGCAGTTGGTCTTCGGTCTCGATGTAGGGGAAGGAAGCCTCCAGCTCCGCTTGCCAGGGGTGATCGGGAGAGAAGGCGTGGCCAGGTATAATTTCCCGGGCTGCATAGAGCTCTAGCAGGTCATGGGCGATGTCTTCTACCGCCCGCTTGGCCCTGGCCTTGACCTGAGCCCATTGGGCCGTGCCCAGGCGGTTGAGAACGGGAGGGCGATCGCCCACTCCGACATAGCGGCTGAGGCGGTCCGCCTGGTGAATAGGCACATACAGCCTATCTCCCCCTTCGTATTCGACCTCCAGATACTCCCGCTTCACCCCATCAAGGGTGAGCTCAACCAGGCCGTGGAAGATGCCGATGCCATGCTCGATGTGCACCACGTAGTCGCCGGGCGACATATCGGCGAAGAACGCCTCTGGTGTCACCGCCTTTGGTTGGCGCACGCGACGGGGAGCCGGCCTGGACCAGCCGAAGATCTCCGCATCCGACAGCAGGTGGCATTTTTCCCTGTTCCCCAGGACCCACCCCTCGGCCAGGGTGCCTTGCACGATGGTGAGGCTGCGCGGTGGGGGCAAAACCCTAAGGGTCTCAAAGACCCTTAGGGTTTGGTAATCTTCCCGCTCCCGCCACAACTCGGCCAGGCGCTGGGCCTGGCGGCTCACCACCACAATGCGTCGCCCGTCCCGCAGCATCCTCCGCCACTCATCCAGCACCTGTTTCAACCGTCCGCCGTAGCGGGGGCCTGGGGCGAAGAGCTGGCTCAGCGGGTGATCCTCCCCTTCACCGTATCCCAGCACCAGGGGATCTCTGTCCAGTAACATCTCCTGCAGTTCGTCCCAGGTGAAGTAGGGAATGGGAAATCCGCCGGGCAATTCCCCTGTCTCGAGCAGGTTCCTCTGCAATTCCAGAGCGCCAGCCTCCAGGTCGGCCATAGCTGCCTCCAGCTCGATCAGGTCGTCAATGACCAGCAATCCTTCGGCGGGCAGGAAGTCTATGAGATTACCCGGCTCAGAATACAGGTAAGGAATGTAGAACTCAATGCTCCGGAAATGGCGACCCTCTCGCAGGGCTTCCATGTGGCTCTGGAATTCTGCTGCCGCCGACTCGTGGCAGGAGGACAGGTCCAACTGGGCTGCCCGCTGGGCGGCTACAGGGCCGTGTTTGGGCAGGGCCTCGCTGGCTGGCACCAGGGTGTAGGAGGAAACCCTTTCCTGAGAGCGCTGGGTGTCTGGCTCGAAGAGGCGTAGGGACTCGATCTCGTCGCCGAAGAACTCGATGCGCACCGGCCACTCGCTATGGGGGGAGAAAACGTCAATGATCCCACCCCGTCGGCTGAACGTGCCGGGCTCCTCGACCAGGCTCGCCGGCTGGTAACCCAGCGAAACCCAGTTGGCCAGCATCTTTTCCAGCAATACTCGTTGGCCTTGTTGCAGGGTATGTACACCAGCCTGGAATTCGCTAACCGGCACGGTTTTCTGCATCAGGGCGCGGGCCGAGGTGACGATAACCGGGGCAGGATCGCCCCTCTCCCGCCATTGCAGCAGCGTGGCCAGCACCCGGATGCGTTGCTGGATGGTTTCGATGTCCCAGGCGATCTGTTCGTAGGGCAGGGCATTGGGAGCCGGGAAAAGCAATATGCTCTCCAGCCTGGCCGACCAGAGGCGTAATTGGCTGTGGAGTTGGTGGGCCTGCTCCGGTCGTGCTGTCACCACCAGGATGGGCCTCTGCAGGTCGTGTTGCAGAGCGGCGATGAGATAGGGTCGCGCTGCCGAGAGCAAGCTAAGGGTTAAGGGGGTAGCGGGTAGAGATCGCTGTGTCGAGTCTCGATCCTTCAGAGCATCAACCAGCTCGCGGTAACTGGGTATATCTTCGATAAGAGGAAGCAAACCGGACAGATTCAGTTCTCTCACACCGGACCTTCTCCAAACACCGCTAGGGGCCGATCGCAGCGACCTGCCCCTGGATCAAAAAGGATGAGTCTACAAAATTTTATTTTACCATAAAATCGTTAGAACACCAAGCAGATTTTACCCTTGGTATAACTCGCCCCTAACCAGAGAAATGCATCTGGATGAAACAATTGCAATCCTGCTTGCTTTCCGCTCCCAAACTATTTCCCCCACCTACTGATTGTACCTGTTCATAGCTGCCTCGATGCCCTCCGTCAGCCATAGCTCCACGGCGGCGATAACTCTCCCATAAACCTCCTCCATGACTATCCGCTGGTCGAGGGTGAAATCGCTGAGGACGTAGTCCACGGGGTCGCCATGAGCTGGGCGGCCTATTCCCACCCGCAAGCGGGGGAAATCCTGGGTGCCCAGGTGCTCGATGATGGATTTCATGCCTTTGTGTCCCCCTGCTCCCCCTTTCGGCCTCAGACGAATCTTGCCCAGCGGCAGGTCCAGATCGTCGTAGATCACCAAAATGTTCTCGGGGGGCAACCGGTAGAAACGAACCAGGCGCTCCACTGCTTGGCCGCTCAGGTTCATGAAGGTTTGGGGTTTGGCCAGGATTACTTTGCGGCCAGCGATCTCGCCCTCGGCCAGCAGGGCCTTGTGCTTTCGCCTGCTGAACGATAGGCCCCAGGCTGCGGCCAGGCGGTCCAGGCACTGAAAGCCAACATTGTGCCTGTTGCCGGCGTATTTG
>CAZRSI010000216.1:0-4361 GCA_964602575.1 uncultured Anaerolineae bacterium | reverse complement strand
GCCTGGACACCGATGTAGGCGAGCGGGGAGCGAATCTCTCGATGGGGCAGCGGCAGTTAGTGGCTCTGGCGCGGGTGCTGCTCAAAGATCCGGCCATCTTCATCCTGGACGAGGCCACTGCCAGCGTGGACCCCTTCACTGAGACGCAAATCCAAGAGGGCCTGGAGACCATCATGCGCGACCGTACGGCCATCGTCATCGCCCACCGGCTGTCCACCGTCAAGCACGCCGACCGCATCATCGTCATGGATCACGGCCGCATCATCGAAGAGGGCACTCACGACGAATTGATGGCCCGGGGTGGCCACTACGCCGAATTGTACAACACCTATTTCCGGCACCAGTCGTTGGAGTACATCGAAAGCTTTGTCGGTTGACCTATGACTTACGGAGTGGAAAAGCCACCTGCGTGAACTGCACGGTGGCTTTTTTGGTGTATGCCTGAAGAGAGGATTTAGAAGCTGTCCAGCTACCAGATTGTCCGTGTGTGCCTGGACTTGCTGATGATTTCGTCACCTGTCAGAATTGGCACTCCCAGCCACTTTGCCGTGCCGACGATGATGCGGTCATGCAGTTCGGGAACATCATCTACCTCGGCAGCCGCCAGGACAACGTCAGTGTTGACTGGAACAATCTCGTAGTTCACGCTGGGGGCGACATGCCCGATCAGCTCATCGAGACGCACGTCCACCCTCTTCGCTTCCGACAGGTACAGGACTTCCATCAACGTGATGGCGGATAGGTAGACGTGATGCTTGCTAGCGTCAGCATCCCGCAAGATTTGGGCTGCTCGGGGCCCAAGAGCGGGATGCCCACACAGGTGTCGGACGATGGCCACGGTATCAGCCAGATATTCCATGCTGCCTACACCTTCCGCAGAAGCTGCGCCGTCACTCGCTGCCGCAAGGCCCGCACCTCTGCATCCGTCACATCAAAATCCAGGTGCTTCCATAGCCCGCCCAGGGCCACCACTTTTCGGGGCTGTTGAACCTGGTATTTGAACTTGAGGTAATCGAGAAAGTGGGAAAGCTCCTCGAAGCTCTCGGAGGGCAACTCGTCAATGGCCTGATACACGCTTTGCTTGATGGCTTGCCCTGTGCTCATTATCACTCACCTGCCTGGTCGTATTCTTAGTACCGATTATAGCACAGAAAATCAGCTAGGTCAATTGACGGTTGAACCTTGAACCTGAAGAGCTAGAACTTGCCCATCTAGCCCATTTGTGCTAAAATGAACCCGCCGATTGAAAAGCCTTTCGGCGATAGGATCGCCAGTGGCACCGGCCAAGCTGTGGCGACAGCCTGGCAAGTGATAGTATTCTACAGAAGCCCGTCTGTCGCAAAGCAGATGGGCTTTTCTGGTTAATGAGGGGGTTCTAGCATGGCGACCAACACAAACACCGACGCAGACAAGCTCATAACCTTCGGCCAGATGGCGCTTGAACAGGGCTGGTATGATAAGGCCCGCGAATACTTTGAGCAGGCGGTTGCTTTAGATGCTCACAACGAAGAGGCATGGTTTCAGCTTGCAAAGCTTGCAGATGAACGCGAAGAAGCATTGGCTTGCCTTGATAAAGTTCTGTCCATCAATCCGCAGAATGTAGAAGCCAGAAGAATGCTTGAGCGCTTTAGGCGAGAAAGGGATCCCGGTGAACTGCAGGCAATGTTGCAGCTTGCTATAGAGATCGGTGATAAGAAAGCAACGAGAGATTATTGTTTGAAGATACTGGACATAGACCCTAGCAATGAAAAAATTTGGATCATCCTTGGTCGGTCGTGTGACGATTGGGACGAGGCGCTTAGCCACTTTCGCCAAGCGCTTGCTATAAATCCCGAAAGCGAGCAAGCAAGAGCTGAGATCAAGCATGTTCTAGA
This sequence comes from uncultured Anaerolineae bacterium, assembly GCA_964602575.1. Taxonomy (GTDB): domain Bacteria; phylum Chloroflexota; class Anaerolineae; order VGOG01; family VGOG01; genus CAZRSI01. The sequence continues at coordinate 2,487 of CAZRSI010000216.1, read as the reverse complement.
ACAGAAAGAGAAACACTACTGGGCTTTCGCCGGCAGTGCAATCGAGAGTGGCGATAAAGAGCAAGCTCTTAAGTATCTGCACAAGGTGCTAGAGATCAACCCCAGCAGCGAGGAAGCTTGGCTACAACTTGGCCAATTGACCTCTGACCCCCAAGAAGCTTTAGGCTATTTTGAACACATCCTTAGCATCAATCCAGCAAATGAACAAGCCCACGCAGCGATCAGGCAGATAAAGGAAGAACAAGAAGCCGAGCGGCTTAGGGCTAGACAAGAGCTAGAACAAGCAAGGGCGAAGGAGGAACTCGAACGGTTGGGGCATCTCGTTTACATGTCTGATGAATCAGCCAAATCATCACGCAAGGTTGTATGGAGATGGGGTGTTCCGAGCGCGGGTCGTATGGCTCGCATTGGTATCGTGTTGATTTGCGGCCTTTTGGTTGTTTGGTCCGTTTGGTTCGTGGCTACGCAACCCACACGGACTCATAGAGAGGCTATAGGCCAAGCCCAGTTGGCGACGGTAGGCATTGGCGTAAGTTACGGAGAGCAATGCTGGTCCTTGGGTTCTGGGGCTGTTATTGACTCAGAGGGCCTAATTGTGACCAATGCGCATGTAGTTGATAGTCTGCTAGGAAACTTCTATTGCATAAGATGTACCAAGTACCTTGAGGAGGAAACGCAATGGTGTTATAATGCACAGGTTGTGAAGCGAGATATCTTGATGGATTTGGCATTGCTCAGGATTAGAAGCTATCCCGGCGGAGCGTCCGCCAGCAATTTGTCACTAAATGCAGTTCGAATGGGAGATTCTGACAAAATACACACTGGAGATACCATATACATCTGTGGATACCCAGAAGTCGGGGGACAAAACGTGACTGTCACTAAAGGACTCATTTCTGGTTTTGAAGAGAACCGTACTTTTATCAAGACTGATACAGAGATTAGCCCCGGCTCTAGTGGTGGTGTTGCGATTACCGAGAACGGTCTATTGATTGGTATTCCTACAGCTGCACGCATAGCCCCTTGGGGCTCTGGGAAGATTGGCTATCTGATTGCAGTCAATGAGGTGCGGCGTTTTCTGCAATCCTATCAAGGACAGTAACAATGGAAATAGCAAGACCATGAACACTCTGACTCAAGCGGCATGGCAAGGAACGTAGAATGCCAGACGAAATCGAAAAGCTACTTGCTCTTGGCCGAATGGACTTAGAGGCAGGCTATCCAGAGTATGCCCGTGAATATTTTGAAAAAGTGCTGGTGCTGGATGCCACTAACCAAGAAGCCATAGATGGCCTTGCTCAGGTTGATGAGATATTGAGTCGTAGGCGAGCTGCGGTGGTTACGCCAGCAGGAGATGAACAGGCTGAACTACCGCGCAAGGCGGTGGTGGGGAAGCAAAGTATTCAAGGAATTAGCTCTGCAGTTCTGGTTGGTATCATAGCGGTTTCAGTCTTCTTGGTTACTGGACTCATGAGCATGGGTCTGGAGAAGATGCTACTAGTCATCGTTGCTCTAGTTAGTATCGCTGGCCCGATTTGCATTTTGTTTGTCGTCCATCTTCGTCCACTCACGGAAGAGGAAATCAAGCAGTTAGCTACAAAACGAAGAAGTAAAGCAATTCGCAGGTATTTCCTCTTCACTAAAAAGAAATTTAGCGTTGATAAAGAATTCAAGGGACGGATGGATCCAAAAGGGCGATTCTATCGAATTAGCAAAAGCCTTTCTGAATTTCCATCAATTGCAGCAGCACTCCTAAAGTGGAAAAAGCACGAATGGATTATCTTCGCTTTTGAGAAGCAGCAGAGGATTGACTTGGTTTGGCTAAACAAGGGAGTTGACCGATCTAGGGTTTCCCCGTATCTGTCAATGGAGCGTATTGCTGAGATTGCTAAGCAAGAGAACTATGAATCGTTACTTGTCTTTCATAATCACCCCAATCCTAATCCAAGTTACTATGACTGTAGTAGGCCAAGTAGCCCAGATATAAAGTCGGCCAATGAGCGGGCTAGGGTTCTCAATAGAAAGGGGATCAACTTGGTAGAGTTTATCTGTGAAAGAGGAGAACATTACCAGTATTACCTGTCCCCTGCCGATAGCTTCCTTCCACTATCGGAATTCATTATTGCGATCAATAGAGTAAATGGTCTATCGAAACTGAAGAATTTGTCGCTGCATTTTGAAAGGATATTCTGAATGAAGCCCAGGCAGGTAGCCAAACTCATAGCCACTTTAACAAGGCTGATATGGTCAGGAGTTAGATTACAGACCTCCGTACTTAGACGACGAATCCGTCCGCCAGGCCTTGTCGGTGGACCTATGACTTACAGAGTGGAAAAGCCACCTGTTAGAGGTGAGCCTCCCGCTGACTCCGTGGATTCTTTCCTTCCCTCCTCTGCTTCTTCGCCCAGAAGGGTCTTCACCGTCTCTACTCGTTCTTACCCCTTCGTGATGGACCACGGCAAGGGTTCAGAGGTCTGGGGCATCCAA
>CAZRSI010000215.1:0-4385 GCA_964602575.1 uncultured Anaerolineae bacterium | reverse complement strand
TCGCAGTTGGCCTGAGTATCGCTCTCCTGCCCCTGACCCTGGCTGGGAGCGCGGTGCTGGGCGGCGCCACGTTCCTGGCCACCCTCATCCGTCCCGAATACGGCCTGTATCTCTTAATCCTGGCTGTGCCTTTTGGCTCGGTCAAGGAAATCACGGTCAGCGGCTTCACGGTGGGGGCGGCAGAGGCGCTGGTGGGTCTGGTGCTGGCAGCCTGGCTGGCCAGGATGGTCGCCGTCAGGGAGGTGAGGATAACTCACCCACCCCTCCTCCTGCCCATGCTTATCTTCCTGGGAGCCATCCTCCTGTCCCTGACGGGAGCTCTGTCGCTGAGATACAGCCTCAAGGAGATCCTCAAGTGGGTGGAGGTGTTGGGCATCTACCTGTTCGTGGCCAACGCCATCGAGAAGGAACAGGCCAAGGTTGTGGTTATCTTCATGCTGCTGGCAGGCATCGGTCAGGCCCTGCTGGGTTTCTACCAGTTCCTCGGTCGCGTGGGGCCGCCGGCTTTCGTCATCCTCGGTGGCTTCGTGCGGGCTTACGGCACGTTCGAGCAACCGAATCCGTATGGAGGCTACCTGGGGCTGGTTTTGCCGCTAGCTTTTGGTGTGTTGATGGGTAATGGTAAATTGCGATGCTGGAGGTACTGGATATTGGATATTGGTCGCTTAGTTGCTGTCCTTGGCCTGGCCACCATGGCTGCCGCTCTTCTCATGAGCTGGTCCCGTGGGGCCTGGCTGGGATTCGCAGTGGCCTTCGTTTTGATGAACCTGGCCCACAGCCGGCGAACAGCCGCTTTGTTTGTCTCGCTGTGTCTGCTGATCTCTTTAGGACTACTGCTGGGAAGCTTTCAAGTAGTACCTCAAAGCATAATCCAGCGGGTCACCGCGTTCCTCCCTTACCTGCGTGTCCTCGACGTGCGGGGAGTCAAGCTGACCGACGCCAACTACGCTGTGATGGAGCGGTTGGCCCATTGGCAGGCCGCCTGGGGGATGTTCAACGACCGGCCCTGGCTGGGGGTGGGCATCGGCAATTACGAGCCGGTTTACCCCGCGTATGCCCTTCAGGGTTGGCCACTGGCCCTGGGCCACGCCCACAACTACTACCTCAACATCGCCGCCGAAGCGGGACTCATCGGCCTGGCGGCCTATCTCGTCCTGTGGGGAGCCGCCTTCTGGCAAGCCTTGAAGGTGATCCGGGCTAGTCGGGGCTACTGGCGAGGAGTAGCGGTGGGTATCCTGGGCGTCCTGACCCACCTCTTGGTGCACAATTTCTTCGACAATCTATACGTGCACAACATGTATCTGCATGTGGCGATTTTGCTGGGACTCCTCTTTGTGGTCGTGAAAAGTCAAACGTCAAACGTGAAGCGTCAACTGACGTTTGACGCCTGACGTTTGACACTTGACGTTTGATAGATGAACCCATCATGAAAAACAACCTGACACTATCTCGAATTGTGGCCTTCGCTCACGCAAATTCCAAAGAGCTTACCCGCTTTCTCAAGTTCTCCGTGGTAGGCACGCTAGGGGCAGTGATTGATTTCGGCACCCTGAATCTACTCATTCTGGCCTTCGGCCTCAGCAAGGTGCTGGCCAACACTTGCTCGTTCACGGTAGCAGTGCTCAGCAATTTCGTCTGGAATAGACTCTGGACCTTCCCCGAAGCGAGGAATCGGCCCATCGCCCCCCAACTGATCCAATTCTTCCTGGTCAACATCGGGGGGCTGCTGCTGAACCAGGCCATCTTCCTCAGCCTCGACGCCTGGGTGCTGGGTGAAGCAGGAATACTGGCAACACCGATGGCGGCCCTGGCTCTCAACATTGGTGTGGAACATTTCGAGTTGGCCTATAACCTGTCCAAAGCGGTAGCTACCATTATCGTGCTGTTCTGGAACTTCGGCGCCAATCGCCTTTGGACCTTCCGGGGGATATAGCATTGCGCATTGGCATTGATTACACAGCAGCGGTTCGACAGAGAGCGGGCATCGGTCGCTATACACGGGAGTTGGTGAGAGCCCTGGCCAAACTGGATCAGAACAACGATTATGTGCTGTTCGCGGCAGCAGGCGGACAGCGGACAACGGACAGCGGCTGGCCATCCAACTTTCAGATGCGCTCAGTGCCCCTCTCCGACCGCATCCTGGCCATCCTATGGCATCGCCTGCAACTGCCCCTGTGGGTGGAGCTCGCCATCGGCCCGGTGGATATCTTCCACTCGCCCGATTTTGTCTTGCCGCCAGTGCGCCGCGCCAAGACGCTGCTCACCGTTCACGACCTATCTTTCATGCGCTATCCGGAGTGCACCCATGCCAACCTGCGGGCCTATTTGAACAAAGTGGTTCCCCGTTCCGTGCATCGTGCCGACCTGATCCTGGCCGACTCGCAGCACACCAAGAACGACCTGGTGGAGTTGCTGGGCGTGAAACCCGGCAAGATCGAGGTGGTTTACCCTGGGGTGGAAGAGCGTTTCCGCCCTATCAAAGACCGTGCCCACCTGGAACAGGTGAGAAAGCGCTACAACCTGCCTACGAAGTTCATCCTCGGCCTGGGCACCTTGCAACCCCGCAAGAATTTCACCACGCTCATCGAAGCCTTTGCCAGTGTGCAAGCAGGCAAATTTGCAAGTAGGCAAGTCCGCAAGTGTGCAAGCTTGCATCTGGTCATCGCCGGTGGCAAGGGTTGGCTCTACGAGGACGTTTTCGCCACTGTCGAACGCCTGGGCCTGGGAGCGCAAGTCGTGTTTCCGGGCTTCGTGGCCGACGAGGACTTACCCGCCCTCTACAACCTGGCAGACCTGTTTGTCTTTCCCTCCCTCTACGAGGGTTTCGGGCTGCCGCCCTTGGAGGCCATGGCCTGCGGCACGCCGGTGATCACCTCCAACGCCTCCTCTCTGCCAGAGGTAGTGGGAGAGGCAGGGCTGATGGTGGAGGCCACCGATGTTACGGCCCTGGCCGAGGCCATGAGACGGGTTTTGGAGGACGATGAACTGCGGGAGAAGATGATTGTCAGGGGATTGGAGCAGGCAAGGAAGTTCACCTGGGAGAAAGCAGCAGCCAGGCTCCTGAGCCTGTACGAGGCAATATCCAGTATCCAGTAACCAGAATGCAAAATTGCGAGCAAACTTTCACCATGCCCAAATTTTGCCCCCACTGTGCTGGTCGGCTGGCCCCTCAGATGATAGAAGGGAGGGAACGGCTGGTTTGTCAGAAGTGTGGCTTCATATTTTACCTCAACCCCAAGGTAGCTGCCGGCGCGCTGATAGAGGACGAAGGACGTGTCGTACTGGTGCGGCGGGGAGTCGAGCCCGGCGCTGGCTGCTGGGCACTGCCTTCTGGCTTCGTCGAGTACGATGAAACCGTGGAGGAAGCAGCTATCCGCGAGTGCCGAGAGGAGACCGGACTGGAAGTGGCACTAGACGGCCTTCTCGGTGTATATTCTTTCAGAAACGATTTCTACGGGCATGGGGTCCTCGTCCTCTACTCTGCCCACGTGGTAAGTGGGAAGTTGGTAGCCGGCGATGATGCCAGCGAAGTGGGTCTCTTCACACCGGCCGAGTTGCCGACCAACATAGCCTTCCAAAGCCACCGCCGGGCCCTGGGTGAGTGGAAAAAACTATGAGGAGAGTGTGAGGTGAAGAAAATGGACCCAGCTACCATCATTATGGTTGCCTTGGCCGTGATCCTGACCGTTGTGGCCTACTTCCGTGGCGGCGTGCACCTGGCCGGGCTGAAGCTGGGCGCTAAGACCATGTGGGACAATCTACTCCTCCTGCTGGCCTCCTTCGCGGTGGCCGGCCTGATGCGGGCGCTGATCCCCAAAGAAGTCATCAGCCAATGGCTGGGAGCGCAAGCGGGGTTCAAGGGCATCCTGTTGGGCTGCATTGCCGGCGGCTTAGTGCCGGGCTCGCCCTACTCCGTTTTCCCTATCATCGCCTCTTTCTACAAGGCTGGAGCAGGCATCGGCACCATCGTGGGCTTTATTACTGCCTACTCGGTCTGGTCGGTAGCGCGTTTGCCCCTGGAGGTGGGCATCATTGGCCCCAAGGTCACCCTGGCACGCTATCTGTCTACCCTGATCTTCCCACCCATTGCCGGCCTCGTTGCCCAACTCTTCTTCAACTAAATAGCGGTCATTTAAGGAGGCACCTGCCTCGATCGCCGAGGGTCTCTGACCGAGGCGAAGACCCCCTCGGCGGCTCGGTCAGGAGACCTTTGCCCATCTCATGGAGGAGGTTTCTGTGTTCAACCCTGAAGTGCTTAAGGAAGGGAAGGTCCGAAAACAAAGGGAGCGAGCTCTGGCTGTCCTGTCTGCGGCCCTGGAGGCGGTGGACCCAGCTAAGGCCATCAAACGGCAGATGTCCCTCTTGGATGAGACTCTGCGCATCGG
>CAZRSI010000214.1:0-4395 GCA_964602575.1 uncultured Anaerolineae bacterium | reverse complement strand
ACCCCACCCGTCACATCGCCGATGGCGTAAACGCCCGGCACGTTGGTGGCCATGTGCTCATCCACCACGATGGCTCCTCGCTCTTGCTCAACTCCCAGATCATCCAGACCTAACCCTTCAGTGTAGGGCACCCGCCCCGTAGCTACCAGCACCTTCTCCGCCTCAACCTCTATCTCGGAGTCGGCAACCTTCACTGCCAGCCCACTCCGAGTTGGCCGGATCTCCTCGACCCGCGAGCGCAGGTGTACCTCTACCCCCTCCCGCCGGAGGTAGCTTTTGTAGCGGCGGGCCAGTTCCCCGTCCACAGTGGGAAGCAGGGTGGGGAGCATCTCCAACACAGTGACTCTCGTGCCAAGAGCATGAAAGATGTTGGCGAACTCCAGACCGATCACCCCTCCACCTATGACCACCAAGCTGTCCGGAAGCTCCTCCAACTCCAAGAGATCGGCACTGGTGAGGACACCCGGGACGTCCAACCCCCGGATCGGGGGCCGGGCGGGAACAGAGCCCGTGGCGATGATGATGTTCTTGGAAGTTAGAGGTTGAAGGTTAGAGGTTGGGAGTTCGTCACCGTTTACTGGTTTCACCAGAACCAGGCCGGGCTTGGGGATTGTGGCCATCCCTGATATAACCTCTACCTTGTGCGCTCTCAACAGTGCCTCTACCCCTCTCGCCAGGCGGCCCACAACCTCAGTCTTGCGGGCCATGATACGAGCGAAATCGAAGGCTGGCTCCTCAACCAGCACCCCAAACTCTGATGCCTTGTCCACTAACTGGAGAGCTTCGACGCTTCGCACCAGAGCTTTGGTGGGGATGCAACCACGGTTTAGGCAAGTGCCGCCGATGCGGTCCTTCTCCACCAAGGCCACTTTGGCTCCCAGTTGGGCGGCTCGAATGGCGGCCACGTATCCCCCTGGTCCACCACCGATGATTACGACGTCATATTTACGCGGCTCAGTCACTTATCTCTCCTCCGATTGACTAGGCTTCTTTGCTTTGCATATTATACCACAGGTTGGCTAACTGTGTATAATCAGTAAATCTATACTTTTGCAGTTTTCCCGAAATGTCAAGGTGGTAGAACCAAAGCGAAAGAGCGAGCTTTCGCTGAAATTGAAAGCCAAGAGCATCAAAAAACCCTTGGGGGCTTCACTAATCAGCCTCTAACAACTGTATCTCCTTCCAAACCCTGGCCCACTCCTTGATGTTCAAGGTCTGGGCTCGGCGCTTGGGATTGATGCCAGCCCTGCTCAGAGCTTGGGCGACCTGGTTGGTTGGAAGGCCCAGTTCGGCCGCCAGGGCGTTGCGAAGCTGTTTGCGCCGCTGGGCAAACCCCGCTCGTACCACCTCGAAGAAGCTGTCTACATCATCCACTTCGACAACCGGCTGCTCGTGCAGATCAATGCGCACCACGGCCGAATCCACCTGAGGGGATGGGTAAAAAGCCCCAGCTTTGATGCGAGCTACAATGCGAGGCCGTCCGTAGAACTGAATGCTCACGGCCAAGAGGCTCATGTCACCAGGCTCAGCGACGATGCGCCGGGCTACTTCCAACTGAACGGTTACCACCATGAGCTTGGGTTTGACGGCGGCGGTGAGGAGATGGCGAAGGATGGCAGAGGTGATATAGTAGGGGAGGTTGGCAACGACCTTGTATTGGAAGCCGGCCGCCCGAGTCAGCAAGGCCGCCGGATCTAGCTCCAGGATATCCCCGTGAATGACCTCAACATTGGATAAATCAGCCAGGATTTTCTTGAGAGCTTCCACTAGCCGGCTATCCAGCTCGACAGCCACAACCCGTCCTGCTCGTGCTGCCAGGAGGCGGGTCAATGTGCCCAGCCCCGGCCCGATCTCCAGGACGATATCCTCTGGCCCAAGTTCTGCTGCCTCAACGATGCGCTCTAGCGCCCGCTGATCAACCAGGAAATTCTGCCCCAGGCTCTTCTTGGGCTGGATGTCAAACTCGTGTAAGAGCTTTCGTATGTCCATCTCCGTTCTGTCGCCATTACAACGAGATTTCGGCTGGGAAGACGGGCCTCAAAGTCTCGTTGCTCCCGTTGGACCTTAGTCCAACGGTGGACCAAGGGTCTGCCTTGAGTGGTTTTCCGGATAGGTTCTAAGTGCAGAAAGAGTATTTTGTTGGGCCAGCGGGGGAACTACCCAGCCTGCTCGGCTTGGATCACCAGATCCGATCCCCAGTGATCAAGATCGGCCTCCATTTCGCCTGCCAAACCGCTGGATTTGGCAACCAGGAGGGAGGCTGAGTAGCTACTCTTCCTTTTTCTCCGGTTACGGGGAGAAAAAGGGAAGGGGGAATGAGAGAGGTTTATCAACAATCATCAGTGTTCCCTTGGCCAGTTGGGCAACACCCAGCGGATCTGATCCCGGGGCGGCACCGGGGTCAGGAGGTAGACATCAACCCAGTTGTACCACAGCTTAAGGTTATCCTCGTCGTAGCCAAGATCAACATGCCGTCCTCTAACTTTGCCCCCAGTATCGGCAGCCACTCCCACGCCATAACCTGGCACGTACAATCGCGTCTTCAAATTGATCACATTGGGGTCAACGGCTACGATGCCCTTCCTCATCTTCCAGCCCAGCCGAGTGATTCCATATTCAGGGTGGTCGGAGCTCTTGCCAGAGGTGGCAGCTGTATAAGATGTGGCCAGAGCGCGGAATTTGCGCCAATAGGTAAAGGTGCCCTCCGGAGTCTCCAACTCTCGCAGGACAATTTTGGTTCCATAGGCAATGACCTTGTTTTGCGGCTCGCGGTCCACCCATTCGGCCTCCAGAGTTCGCGCCACTTCCTGACCGTCTTCGTAGACCACGTGTATACGCCGCTTGGTCACCCCATCCTGGCCCTCCTGATCCAGACGCTGGTGATCCAATTCCAGGTTGGGGTCGGGTCGCCAGACCGTCTCGAAGGAGATAGGCTCTTGCTCAATGATTGTTTCCTCCCTCACTCGTACCACGCGAATGGCTACATCCCCCACTATGGGAGCGTCCAACCCTGGTTCCGTATAGTCCTTACCTAGCAACACTATCCCTTCCTGAGCCAGAGCGTCGGATACGGTATCACCCAGGGTGCGGGTTCTAATGAGATGGCCGTCAACCTGGATGGTTATGGGCGTGGAACGCTCAATGTAGATTTGCATGTCCGCCGAGACAGGGGTATCCAGACCGGGTTCCACTCGATCCCCCAGGTAGAGCTGGATGTCTTCGTCGCGGAGGGCCTCGCCCACTGTGGTCTTGGTAGTATGGAAGGTGATGAGATCACCGTTGTCGTCGAGGTGAACAGGTATTGCTCGCTGGATCACAACATGCAGAGGCGGGTCTTCATTCTGGCCATGCAGTTCTCTGTTGCCACTGCGGCTGCTGACGTGTCGGCTGGGGGGATTATGGCTGGGCAAATCGGCTGCCGGGCTTAACTCATGGCCGTCTACGATCACTCTGTCCCGAGGTTTGAGGTTGATCCCTAACTCCTGCAGCAACTCATCCAAGGTCTGGCTATGAGTCCGCGCCTCAATGGTACGATCATCCACCCGAACGGTGACCGGCCTGGCCCTGTGGATGGAGATAACCGTTCCGTCTTTGATGGGGGCGTTCAAGCCAGGCTGGACGGTATCTTTGGGATGAATCTCCAAGCCGGCCTCCTTGAGGAAGGCTTCCACCGATGTCTGGTGGGTGCGAAGGAGCTCAGGGCGGCCATCTATTATGAGGGTGACCTGGGTTTGCGTCTGGAGATACCCGAGGGTGAGAAGGCTGGCCAGGATCAACGTCACTACCAGCGCTGAGAACTCCCTGCTGAGTCGCCATGATGCCGGTTTTCTTTTCACACTGCTCCGTCTAAGGGAGTCCAGTTGGGGTAAGATACTCTCTTCCGACAAGCGTCCTCCGCGATCTCAGGGGGCTCGAAGCCCAGTTGTCGAAATTGTCTACGCCCGGTTATGAGAAAGGGGCGAGTTTCGGTTCCCGCCCCGGTCTGGTCAAGGCGATGGTCGTGCACCCCCTGTCGAATCGCCCCTCCAGCTTACCGAAGCCAGCCAGCTCCGGCCAGGCACCCCTGCGGCACCCGGGAGTGACTACTTACCGCTGCTTCCTTCCGGACCTGACGGGGTTCGTAGGCTCCCGCCGCGCAGGACCCAACCTTCAACGCTACTTAACCTCGGCAGTCCTGGAGAGTGCTAACCCTCGAGGGGGAATTCGACCCCGCTATAGCGGATTGCGGGTACAGGGCACCGCTAGCTCCCCGTCTAGCACGACCATCATTGATATGTTACCTTATAAACAGCAAAAAGTCAAATGGCGGAGAGGGTGGGATTCGAACCCACGGGGCATTGCTGCCCACACGCTCTCCAGGCGTGCGCATTAGGCCAGACTATGCTACCTCTCCGC
>CAZRSI010000213.1:0-4399 GCA_964602575.1 uncultured Anaerolineae bacterium | reverse complement strand
AACCTCCCGCAGGTTATGCACATTAATGGCAGAGGGCCTCGAATTAGAGGGGGGCTTTTGGTCAGAAATTTGAACCTGCGGGAGGTTCTGGCGCCCCAATCCAAAGAATGCGATTGCCCTATTTTTAGGACGATCATACTTCATTTGGGCGCTCAATGTAGAAAACTCTGTACAGATAGCCGGTAGGTGTATTACCAGGCTGTCTGAAAGCGTATCAAGTTTGGGACCTACAGAGAGGCGAAATAGATAGCAGGGTTCTGGAGGAGAGTCCGTTTGAATCCAAATTAGGGCTATAATAGAACTAGCGCGATGGGAGCAGGTGGAAGTCATGAATGTGAGGATGCTACTTGATGTTGGAGTTAGATTGTGAATGTTGCGCGAGCGGCACGGCCTATCCTTGCGCGCCCTGGCGTAGGTGTGCGACCTCTCGCCCAATACCATCAGCCTGATCGAGCGGGGCGTCGGTTCACCCAGCGTGGCTACGCTGCACCGCCTGACTATTGCGTTGGGCGTGCCTATCACTTCTTTCTTTGAAGGAGAAAATGAAAAGAAGGAGGCGATCCTGACCCGCGCCGGCAAGCGGCCGTACTCCAAGAGCGCCAGCGTGTTGCTGGAGAACTTGGGCTTGCAAAATCAGACCTGGAACCCTTTAATGTTCGCCGTGGTCCTCCATCTCGGTGAAAGAGATGCCGGGCACGCTTTGGATAATCCGTCGTGGAGCGTCATAGATCCCGCTGGTCCGCCTCAGGTCGCAGGGGTCGTGGTACGTTACCGGGTCGGGGAAGCCCTTGAGTTCGATGCGGGATAGTCGTGTTTCCAGGTGTGGAAACATGAGGAGCAGGTCGCCATAAGAGTCTTGGCTCCCAGGGCTCGCACGGCCACACAGCCTATAAAATACACCACTTCGGCTCCTGCTCGAAAGCCCATGCCGTCCGGCACGTGTTCCAGGTTGGCGCTCCACCCCAGGCGGTTCTCGTTGGGGTCGCCGGAGATGTTGTAATTGGCGGTCACGGTATCGCGCAGGGTGCCCATTAATTCGGGGTACTCGCCCAGCTCCACCAACTGCTCGCGCATGGCGATCCATAAGGGGCGGGTATTGATGTGTACCGGACACACCACATTGCAGCGACCGCAGAGGGTGCAGTCGTACGTGCCACGCGACCAGCAGAGGACGCCCTCTTCCATGGGCGGCCGATGGCCGAACAAGCAGGCCAGGAAGCCGCCGTACTGGCCCTTAGGGCATGTAGAACATCAAGAGGGTTGACAACACCGAATATGGAAGAAAAATGCCTAGAAGTGCAGCGCCTCCCAGGGCCAGTTGAGGGGTTTGATGAGGCGCGAGGGGGGTAACCGACGAAACCGAACGCTGCTGTGGTCTGCAGCGGCCCCAGCGCAGTGTTCGTAGCGCGTGATAGCTATAATGGCCAAATGGTCGGGTGGTCCTTGGTCGGGAAGTCCAAGACCTGATAGACCGCTTGACCAGAGACCATCTGACCATCGGATCATTAAGGCATGTCAAAGGTCTTTTCCAGGGCCTCAACAGCCTGCGGGAGGAGATTGGCATCTATCACGCAGGAGACAGTCGAGATAGAGGTGCTTATGGCCAGGATGTTGATTCCCGCCGAGGCCAGGACGCTGAACATAGCGCCAGCGATGCCTGGCCGCTCCCGAAAATCGGGGCCGAAGATGGAGACGATTCCCACCTCCGGGTTGTAGATCACCTCCTTGGCCCCCAACTCGGGCTTGATTCTCTCAAGAGTGGATAGGGCCGCCTCCAAGTCGTCCCGAGCCACACAGAACACTACATGGTCGTTGTTATTGAGGTCTATGCACTGAACGATGAATTCGACGTTGATGCTTTCGCGTCCTAAAGCGGAGAGAATGGCACCAGCCACTCCAGGACGGTCCGGGATGCCCATCACCCCTATCTTGGCTAAATTGGAATTTCTAATGATACCACCGATTTTGATCTTGGTCTTAGCCACTTGATAACCCTCCTTTTACCACTACCCCGATCTAGTACCCGATTAATACATCTATTATCATCCCCGCAAAGAGCAGGAAAAGATAGGGGCTAGAAACCTTAAACATCATCCATGCCTTTTGGCGAGAAGGCCTCAGAACCAGATAGACATTTCCCAGGCTAATGAGGAAGCCAGCAACCAACGCCACGCCCAAGTATATAGGCCCGAACTGCCCCAAGAAGTAAAGAAGGATAGAAGCGAGATACATCAACAACACAGTGGCCATGATACACCGCAGGGTTTTCTTCAACTCGAACACGGCAGGGAGCATGGGAACGCGGACCTTCCGGTAGTCGTCGCTGTAGAAGATGGCCAGGTTCCAGATATGATTGGGGATCCAAAGGACGACGATGGCGGCGATAAGCAGAGCAGTGACATTGATGCTGCCGGTCATGGCTGCCCAGCCAAACAGAGCTGGCAAGCCGCCACTGAAGCCGCCCCAGATGATGTTGAGGGAGCTGCGTCTCTTGGTCAGTAGACTGTAGACGATGACGTTATCGGCGAGGCCCAGGAGCATGGAGAGAAAAGCGAGGAGGTTGATCCTCCAGGACAGGACAAGGGAGAGCAAGGCCAGGGCTAGCCCATAGTAGAGGGCTTTCTCGGGGGGATAAATTCTCTTGGAAGGAATAGGGCGTCGTTTGGTCCTCTCCATCACCAGGTCTATGTCTCTATCAATGTAACAGGTGATCACGTTGGCTCCTGCGCAACCCGCCGTGATGGCCACCAACGCGGTGAGAAACAAACCAGGTGAAACGCTCTGGCCCTGCGCGGCGATGATCATGGCACAAACAGCAGTGAACACTAGAAGGAACACAGAGAGAGGCTTGGTGACCTCTACGTAGTTCTTGACGACCTGGAAGGTTCCCTTTATAACCCTACGTTGAACTTTCTCCTCGTAATCGCCCACAAAGCTCATCCACGCAGGTCCCTCCGCTCAAATATACACTACATCGGTGAATCTGCCAAACGCCCCCTTACTTCGCTCAGAGGCGGCTTCCTCGCCGCCGAGACAGGGCGAGATGCCTCTCTCTGAGCTAGGTAGGTCGCAAAAAGTTCTCCCAACTTTTCCCCCTGCTATGGAAGGGCGTCCTCGCCCATAGGCATCAAGCTAACGTTATGTTATGCTCGCCAAGGCCGCACGGCGATGAAGTCGCCGTGCTACGGAGCTTCCGCCCGATGAAATCAGGCTCAAGAACCCCGTTTCACGGGACGCAAGCTCCGTAGCCGTGGCATGCCTGTCCTGAGCAAAGTTGAAGGGCCTGCCCTGAGCGGAGCCGAAGGGTCCCGCACGAACGGAGAGTAGGATGTACTCAAACGCGCCCTCTACTCTGCCGGCTCCACCCGCACAGCACAAACTTTGTATTCGGGTATCTTAGCGATGGGGTCGAGGGCGGCATGGGTGAGGGCATTGGCGGCCGCCTCGGCGAAGTGGAAGGGGATGAAGACCACGCCGGGCCTGATACGCGGCGTGATCCGTACTCCCAACTCGATCTCGCCCCGGCGGCTGGAAACCTTTACCCGCCTAGCATTATCCAGCCCAATGTGCTCTGCATCGTCCGGGTGCATTTCCACGTAGGCCTCCGGCACCTCCTGCTCTAACTTCTCCGACCGCCGGGTCATGGTGCCGGTGTGCCAGTGGAACATCAGTCGGCCTGTGGTCAGGATGAAGGGGTACTCCTCATCTGGAAGCTCCGCAGCCTCCTGGAAGTGGATGGCATGGAAGCGACCCAGGCCCCGGCTGAACTTGCCCTTGTGCAAGTAAGGAGTGCCAGGGTGGTCGGGGGCAGGCACCGGCCACTGAAGGAAGCCCAACTTCTCCAGGCGCTCGTAGCTCACGCCGCCGTAGATGGGCGTTAGTGGGGCGATCTCATCCATTACCTCCTTGGGCGAGGCGAAGTCGAAGCCAGAGGCCCCCATCCGCTGAGCCAGCAAGCAAATGATCTCCCAATCCGGTTTAGCCTTCCCCAGCGGCTCGATCGCTTTCCGCACCCGCTGGATGCGGCGGTCGGTGCCGGTGAAGGTGCCGTCTCTCTCGGCGAAGGACACCCCCGGCAGCACCACGTGGGCCAGTTGTGCCGTCTCGCTGAGAAAGATGTCCTGCACCACCAGGAACTCGATCTGCTCCAGGCAGCGGCGGGCGTGGTTGATGTCGGGGTCAGCCACCAGGGGGTTCTCGCCCATGATGTACAGCGCCCGCAGGCGACCGTCGCCGGCGGCCTCAATCATCTCCGTCACCGTCAGGCCCACGTTCAGGTCCGAAGTACTGCCCCAGGCCTTCCTAAACTTCTCTTGGATCTCGGGGCTGGTGACTGGCTGATAACTAGGGTAAACGTTAGGTAGCGCGCCCAGGTCGCAGGCCCCCTGGACGTTGTTCT
>CAZRSI010000212.1:1186-4432 GCA_964602575.1 uncultured Anaerolineae bacterium | reverse complement strand
CCCCTACCGGCCCGAAACGCATCCTTTTGAATCAAGCGGTAGTATACAGTAAATAGCCGATAGCGTCAATTCCCTGTTTCCTCGGTCCTCGCTACAACCCCGACGGTCAGGCAGAACACGAGGGCTAAATCCACCAAGAAGTAAGAATTATCAATCAGACCGTGGGCCAGGAAATCCACCATGCTGGCCATCAACCCCAGGAGTAGGGCCCTCAGATCGCGGTCTCCCAGTTGACGATACAGGCGCAGGGATTTCCTGAAGAAGGCAAACTGCAGCCACATGATGGCTATCACCCCCAGGATGCCCAACCTGGTCCAGTAGTCCAGGACGATGTTGTGAGGATGGGAGAGGTCCAGCTCCTCCCAGGCTTCGGGCAGGATGTAGCGAGTGCGGTACTGATAGAGGAAGTTGTCCAGGCCCACGCCGAAGAGAGGGTGATCGCGGATCATGTTGAGGCTGGCCTGCCATAGCCTTAGGCGCAGGAAAGTGGTACCGCTTTCGGTGTTGAACAGGGAGGCCAGGCGCTCGGTGCCGATGAGAGGTAACAAACTCAGAGCGATGGCCACGATGACCAGAAACGAGACAAACAGGGCCTTTCTGCCTCGCATCAAACCGAGGAAAACGAAAGCGGCTGGCAGGCCCAAAAGCCAGGCACCACGGGAGTAGGTCAGATAAAGGCAGAGGATAACCGGCAGGGCGATCAAACCGTAGACGGCTCGTCGCCATGGCGAGCTGCCAAACAAGGTAAGGGCTGCCAGGATGGGCACGATCCGTCCCAGAAACAGGCCCAGGTTATTGGGCGAGCCATAAACGCCGTGGATGCGGCGCACCCCCTCGGCGATGATGACGTCATCGGTGAAAAAGTACTGGTAAAGGCCGATAAGGGAAACGACCAGCGCAGCCAGGATCAGTGCCTCCACAAGGTGCCAAAGACGGCGTTTCTCCAGGGGGGCAACTCTGAGCAGGAAATAGAAGAGACTCGACTCGAACACCACCACCCGAAACTCCCGCATAGCCACCCCGAAGTTCTTGGCTATGAGCAGGGAGAAGGCGCTGAGGGCGACCAGAAAGGTCATGGCGAAGTCTAGGCTGGATATTGGAGGTTGGATATCGGATATTAGGTGTTGGAGGGCTGCCCTGAACCCAGTTGAAGGGTTAGAAGCCCGAAACCGAAAGCAGGCTTTCAGTGCGAACGCGGCGAGACAGAGGAGGGTCAGAACCTCCACCATCGAGGGAGCCAGGCCGAGAATTCGTTTGGGGTAGAGATAGAAGGGGATGGAGAAGGCGATCAGGGTCAGGCCGATGTCGAGGCGCAGACAGATGGATAGGGCCAGTAAAGCCAGCGCCAACAGGCTTATCGGGAGCCAGGGGGATAGGTAGAAAACCAGGGCTGTGATGAGAGTGATGGCCCACTGGAGGCTCTCCGGCAGAGTGCGATAGCGGTTTGCCGATTGCCTCAGCCAGGAGATGGCAGCAGGGAGCAGGTAGCGGTGGGTTGCCAGCTGCTTGCTGAGGGCGGCGAGAAGCGCAGCACCGCCGATTCCCAGCAGCACCCATGCCAGCCGATAGGGCCGTAGGTTCGGCTCGCAGGCTACAGTCCAGCCGACGATGGCCCACTGCCCCCAACCCCCCTCGGCCACCAACTCAGCCTCGTGCACCTCATCGGCCAGGCCCGCGGCCAGGGTGACGGTCTCCGTGCCATAGAGAGGGTCA
This sequence comes from uncultured Anaerolineae bacterium, assembly GCA_964602575.1. Classification (GTDB taxonomy): domain Bacteria; phylum Chloroflexota; class Anaerolineae; order VGOG01; family VGOG01; genus CAZRSI01. The sequence goes on along the minus strand of CAZRSI010000212.1, from coordinate 2,719 downwards.
TGGAGAACCAAATAGGCGCGGCCTTTGCTATCTCGTGGCAGGCGATTGGCCGGCTCTCCATCCACGGTCACGTATAGGATGCCCCAGAAATCGCCTCGCCTCACGGTCAGATCCAGCCGAGTGCCCTTGAAGGGGATGATCAGCCTGTCGCCCGTCTTCCCGATGTCAGCTCCCTGAGGTGAGAGTCGCCAATCGCCGAGATAACGGGCCGTGTAGTGATCGGCGGGATAGCGGCCTGGGTAGGCTACGGGTGGAGCGGTGGCCAGTTCTTGCAAGCGCTGGTAAACGGGGCGTGGTTGCCATCGCTGATCCACCAGGGCGAAACCCCAGTGAGGGTCGTCGGAGGGGGCGTCGGGCTGAAAATGGGCTATAGCAAGAACTCCCAGCCAGGGCCACTCATTGCGGGCCCGCTCTACGGCCGCCGCCGTGTAGCGAGCCTGTTCCTCCTCGCTAACCTGTCCCCAGATGGAGGGCTGGCCCTGCCAGGATGGGGGCAGGGCGTTCCAACCGAATTCCACAGCCCACACGGCCTTGCTCTCATCGCCGTTGGCAACCATGACCTCCCGCATCAACTGAACCCGTGAGAAGTTGAGCACCCCCACCTCGGTTCGGCGGTCGTCGGGCCCGGTGTCGAAGCCGTAGGGCTTGGCGGCAGCGATGTCGAAGTACTCGCAGGCGCCGGCAGCGTACAGGCCTTGCAGGAAAGCCACCTCGTTCAGGTTGAGGGGGCCGCCCTCGCTGTTGGGCGCCAGGCCAGCCATCAAAACGTAGGCCACAGGGTCGGCAGCCTTGATCTGGATGTAGCCCTCTCGTAGGAGACGGGCGTAGCTGGCAGGGTCTACATAAGCGTTGCCCCAGTGGGAGCTCAGGTTGGGCTCATCCCAGATTTGGTAATAATCTATCTGCTCTCCGTACCGCTCGGCGAATGCCAGGACGAAGCGGCCGAAGTCGCTCACCTCCTGGGGAGGTGAGTATCGGTGAGCGGATTCGGGGTTCTGTTGGGCCCAGTCAGGGGAGGTGTCGAGAACGGCGATGAGTTTTAGGTTGTGCTCTTCCACAGCAGCCACGATTCGATCCCAGGTTGCCCAATTGTATTGCCCTGGTTGGGGTTCGATGTCGGCCCAGGGGAAGGTTTGGCGCACCCATTGGAAGCCGCCAGCCTCGATGAGGGCCAGGGCCTTTTCCAAATCCTTTTCGTCATACTGCTGCAGAGACACGTTTACGCCGAAGGGGTTCACAGATGCCTGTGGGGTGTCTGGTGGAGGGCCGTAATTCTGGGTGATGCCACCTTGCTTGGAATGCACCATAAAGGCCAGCAAGGCGATGATGAGCAGGCCTACAGCAGGGAGAACGATACCCAGCTTATTTTTCCAAGACGTATCTGCGGAACAGGGTGTTTCCATGAGCGGAAGGTCCAGCTTACTCTCGCACACAGCGATAGCCGTGGCGGGGATTGCCCCAGTCTTTTGGTTGATAGCTGATGGCTCCACCGTATCGCCCCCCGCCGGTGTAAGGGACGTACCAGGCTTCCTC
>CAZRSI010000212.1:0-1086 GCA_964602575.1 uncultured Anaerolineae bacterium | reverse complement strand
GTTCCCAGTCTTGAAATAGTACCACATTATCGGTGAAAAAGCAACTCGCTTTTCCCCTAAGTTTGGTGGAGGGTCAGGAAGGAGATTAGAGGGACGGCGGGGGTCTTTGTCAAACTGGTTGAAATGTAGTATAATCGAAAAGAGGAGATTGAAATGAGAAAACACCCGATTCTAGGCGATATCCGTCCCTACAATTTCATAAGCCCTGGAGGGCGCGAGGTGAGGGCCTGGATGAGCATGGAGCGAGACCATCGGCTGGGGGCCCTGCTCATCGAGGCTGTGGACAAGGAGAAAACGGGACAGTTCGTATATGGCATGCCCAAGATCCACTACCCTTATCGGCGGGACAAGGAGATTGATCTGGACAACCTTACTCCCGATGACATCGTCCTGCCCACCGGTTACGAAAAGGTGCTCCTGCGGCAGAAGGTGGACGGCACCAACATCACCTGGTTCGGCCTGCTCGACGGCCGGGGCAAAATCGTGGAGATCATCCCCAAGACCCGCCAGGCTGTCCTCAACAAGCCCTCGGAGATGCACTCCGTCTACGACCTATTGCCCGACATCTACGAGATGTACCCAGGGATACTACAAGCTGTTCGTGATACCAGGCTCAGCCTCTCCTTCGAGTGCTACGGCTATCGAAACCCGCACACCCTGGTATACGATTTCCCCCTCCGGGTCTCTCTCATCGTGGCCATAAATGGCCAGGGGCGACTCCGTCCTTGGCCCGAGTTAGTGGCCATTGCCGAGAAGTACGGGCTACACATGCCCGAGGTTCTCTTCGAGACCGACAAGCCCGACGTGCGGGCCGAGTGGCTGAGATTCCGTCTGGAGTTGGACGAGAAGAACCGACCTGACAGGTTAGTAGACGAAGGAGTGGTGTTCACCTTCTGCTACTCCGACACCATCAAACTGGTCAAGTGCAAAACCAAAACCCTGGAGGAGGCCCACATGTCGGTTATGGCCGCGGAGCAGGCCGAAATCTCCAGGGAGATCCTTTTCAAGTCCATCTGCCGCGTCTACGATGATGGTTTCGCCGGGGAGGGGTGGGACGTGGTCTGGGGGCAGCTCAAGGCAGAGCTC
>CAZRSI010000211.1:0-4439 GCA_964602575.1 uncultured Anaerolineae bacterium | reverse complement strand
CCGCAATGTCGCCCCTCGCCGTACCTCAGCTACCCATTTAAGCACTCCTGCTGCCGCCTTCGCTTCGTTTTTCATGTCCTTCCCAGGCCCGCCAGCCTCCTCAATCCCACTTCAGGTCCTTTCTGCCCCTCTACACCAGGATTTCGCTTCGAAACTCCCTATTGAGGCCAATTCACTCCCGCCTCTTGACAAGAATCTTCCATCGTGCTATAATTTATTTGGTTTTTTAGACTTTTGTCCCTTCTTCGAAAGGGTTCGCTATGAGACTGACTGGGCGTCAGAGGGATTTCCTCAAAAAGTTTCTGGATCTGTACCGGGAGGCCGAGCATCCTCTGCACTATACAGAGCTAGCCGATAAGGTTGGGGTGAGCAAGGTCACCGCCTATGATATGCTGCGCTTGCTGGAGGAGCGCGGATTGGTCACCTCGGAGTACGTGTTGCCTGAGGGGGGCGGCCCGGGCCGCTCCAGCATCGTCTTCTCTCCGACGGAGAAGGCCGCCACCGTGATGGCACAACTGGCTGGTGAGAGTTGGGATACGGCGGAGTGGGACGAGGTGAAGGCGCGCATTCTGGCAGCCTTGCGGGAGAACAAGGACACCGGTTACGAGGATCTGCTGGAGGAGATTTTATTACGCATCCCAGAGCGTAAATCGCCCATGCTCTATGCTGCGGAGATGATCACCGCCGTCCTGCTGAGTCTGCATCAGTTGAGGGAAGAAGCAAAAGCGAGCGGTCTATTGGAGAACCTGCGCGCCTTAGGGTGGCCGGGGGAACTGGGCCTCAGTGCCCTGGCCGGCCTGACCTTGGGCCTCACCCTGGTGGAAAAGGCCAATCGCCGCATCACCACGCTGCTTCTCTCCTACGCGCAGAAGTACCAGGATCACCTGGCCAGGTTGAGCGCTGAAAACAAGAAAAAGCTGTCCGACTTCGCCCAGGAGGTGATGAGAATTGTAGGTATCTAGCACAATGTTGGGGGTAGTTACAAGTCACGAAAAGCAGAATTAAAGGGAGGTGACAGAGATGGCAGGATTGATTGACACATTCCTCTCCCTGGGCATCGGAGCCCTCTCCATGACCAGGGAGCGAGCCCAGAAGCTTGTTGATGAGTTGGTCAAGAAGGGCGAGGTCAGGCTGGAAGAATCCAAAGCCCTGATTGACAAGATGGTGTCCAGGGGCGAGGAGGAGCGAGCCGAGCTGCGCAAACTCATCAAAGAAGAATTGGAGAGGGCAAAGACCGGCTTAGCGACCCGTAAGGACATCGAGGAGCTGAGCGCGAAGATAGATGCCTTGGCCGAGAAGCTGGCCGGCGAATAGGGCATCTCAATTCAGGCATCGGCTGGGGATGGCTGCTGGGGAAGGTCTAACCAGCCGATGCCTGCCACGTCTGGAGGACAATCCCATGAGCTTGCTCAGCCGTATGGCTCAGTTAGCCGTTGCTCTCCTGCGTCCCAAGGATCTGATGGAGATCGCTCGTGACGCCTCTGGCCCTATGATGGCCAAGCTGAATGAAGAGGAGAGGATGGCTTTCATCAAGAACTTCGTTGAGGAAAACCTCGACAAGATGCTCAAAGGGCTGGGGCGGGAGGATAGAGCTCAGTTGATGAACGCTCTCCTGCCCAGAATCCTTGAGGAATTCCCCCTGGCGGATTTGGACATCTTAAGCACGTTCTCAGATGAGAACCCCTAATCCAGCAAGGAGATGAAGAATGAGTGGCCTGCCGAACATCGGCTTTCCAGAATTACTTCTGATCCTCGGCGTTGTCCTGCTAATCTTTGGGCCCAGGCGGTTAGTTGGGCTGGGAAGCGACCTGGGACAGGCGATCAGGGGCTTCCAACGGGCTCTGAAGGGCCTGGATAACGAGGTGAGGTCAACTGTGGATGATGCCTCTGATGCATCCGAAGAGCGAACGAGTCCAAAAGAGGCAAGAGAACGGAAAGCCGACTAAAGAGGGGGATTGGCCAATGGAAGGATACTGCCCGTTCCTTGAAGCGGACCCTTTCCGGCAAAAGGACTTGCCTTACTGCTGTGCCGTGGGCGTTAACTTCTACTCCGTAGGGCCGGAGCGAGAGTTGTGTCAAACCTGTCCCATCGCCCACCTGGGCGATGCTTTGCTCTGCGAGTACCTGGATGTCTATGCTTTCCTGCAAGTCAACAGGGAGGGAAAACGATCCGTCCGAGTAGAGATGGAATGCCGCCTGGGAGCGGGCCAGGTGCCTGACTCGGTTCGGTGCGACATTTGCCCTGAAAGGCAGGATGCCGGCCCTGAAGGCGTTCCGGATCGCGTATAGCTGGGAGATGTGCGGTGGTCGAAGGAGTAGACTCCGAGAGAGAGGTCGGTCTCCGCATTCTGTGCCCACTGTGAGGTGCCCCGGATTCGCAAGGGACCTCTCATTGTTGCCACCTTGGCTTCCACACTCGAACGCGAGTCAATTGGCTCGGGACCCTGCGAGTGCAAGCGCTGCTAAGTTGCCGGTTGCACGGAGACACCGATATCTCGCTGGCCGATTGCGTCCGATGCCCAGACTACGAAGCTGATGGAGGGTAGAGTCATGTTCATCTCTGTAGTCATCCCCGCCTACAACGAAGAGCGGTACCTGGGCCGCTGCCTGCAAGCGCTGTGCGCCCAGAGCTATCCGGCTTCACGTTTCGAAATCATTGTGGCGGATAATGGCAGCACCGACGCCACAGCTCAAATTGCCCGAAGGTTCGGAGCCCAGGTGGTGGAGGAGCCGGTCAAGGGCATCGCTCGGGCCCGCCAGCGGGGCTTCGAGGCCGCCCGGGGTGAGGTGATCGCCAGCACCGACGCCGACACCGTCGTGCCGCCCTTCTGGCTAGCCCGCATCGCTGGGCACTTCGCCCGCGACCTGGAGCTGGGTGGCGTCTACGGCCCGGTCTACTGGTCCGATGGCCGGCCCCACGAGCGGCTCATCATGCAGTACCCGGTCACCTGGGCGCTGATGCTCTCCAACCGGGTGGGGCGCTCCCTGTGGGTGGGGAGCAACTTCGCCGTGCGGGCTGAGGCCTTCTGGCAGGTGCAAGGCTTTGAGGACTTCGATGACAAGACCCTGATGGGAGAGGACATCTACCTCTCACTGCGGCTGAGCCGGGTAACGCGGATCATCTTCGACCCGGATCTGATTGTGTATACCTCCGCCCGACGAGCCCGGGAGGGGTATCTGAACTTCCTGGGACGAGTGGCGGCCAACACGGCCAGAGTGGTGCTCCTTCGACAGCGACCCCTGCCGACGCCGGACATCCGGTAATAGACGAGCTACAATGCAGGAGGATCTTAGTTGAGCCTAAGGAGTATGAGATGGTTGCGCAAATTTGCTAAGGGCGCATAAGAACCGCCCGACTATTCCTGGCCAAAGAGATTCCCCCAGAAATCCCTGAGGAGCTCTCGCTCGCCGATGGGATGATGCTGAGGCTGGCCAGGCTCCTTCCAGAAGAAATGAGGGGAGTGTATGCACCTTACTTCATGGATGATAAAGTTTAATCCTACTGGGCAGTGGTGCGGACTCCCATGCCCGCGCTTCGGCGGCGTGGGAGCCGCCTCTGCTGGATGCGAAAGATAAAGATGAGCAAAATAGCCATTCTCACCGACAGCGTCGCCTGCTTTCCACCAAGGCTGGCCGAGGAGCACAATATCCACGTGATACCCATCCACATCAACCTTGGCGGAAGGAGTTACCGCGACGGGGTGGACATCACCCCGGCCCAATTCTACAAGATGCTCCGTCAGGCCGTAGATTTGCCAACGACCTCCGCCCCTTCTGTGGGAGAATACCAGGCTTTCTATCGGGAGCTGGGCCAAGAGGCGAGGGCCATCGTCTGCATCACCTACTCCGGGAGCCTGGGGATGGGCTACGATTCCGCCCTGGCAGCCCGCAAAACCCTCAACTCGCCCCACGTCCACGTCGTTGATTCCCGTACTGCGTTGATGGCTGAGGGGTTCCTGGCCCTGGAGGCCGCGCGCGCCACGGCTGAAGGGGAGGATTTGGCCGGCGTGGTGAAGAGGGTCGAGGGGCTTATCCCCAGGGTAAACCTCTTCATCGTCTTCGAGACGCTGGAGTACCTACATCGGGGCGGACGCATAGGCAAGGCGGAAGCCTTGCTGGGCTCGGTCCTCCAAATCAAGCCCATCCTTTGCGTGCCGACCGAGAAAGGCGTCATTGACGTCCTGGGGAAGGCCCGCACCAAAAGGAAGGCGATGAATCAGATGTTGAACCTGATGGCCAAGGAGGTGGGGGACAACCCCGTCCACATCGCTGTCCAGCACGCCGACGTTCCAGAGGAAGCCCAGAGTTTCATGGAGGAGATAGCATCGCGCTTCAACTGCGTGGAGCTTCACCTGGCCGATTTCAGTCCCGTTGTGGGGACTCACACCGGCCCTGGCGCGATAAGCGTGGCCTTTTACGCCGAAACGCCCAGATGAGGA
>CAZRSI010000210.1:0-4502 GCA_964602575.1 uncultured Anaerolineae bacterium | reverse complement strand
CGACTGTACTAGGAAGTCCGAATTATACCACGCTTAACTTAAATCGTCAAAGCCATGGGTAGAGCGGGCGTATTTCAGTTTGGGGCAAATGTCATTGCGAGCGAAGCAATCCCCCTGCCAGCAAGTGGGAGGTTGCCCTTCGGCAAAGCTCGGGGCAGGCTTCGGCGCAGACGGCGCGCCTCGCAATGACACAGGCCAGGCTGGCTCTCTCTTGCCATTAAAGTGAAATACACTTGCCTGAAGTTGCTTTTTGACGGCAGCCCAGACTTGTGGTATTATTAGTAACAATCGCAATAGGGGAGGTTCATTGGTGCAATATCGTAGATTCGGAGAGCTCGATTGGAAAGTTTCAGCCTTGGGCTTCGGTTGTATGCGACTGCCAACGAAGGGAGGCCCTGAGGACATTGACGAGCCAGAGGCAACGCGGATGCTGCGTTACGCCATAGATCACGGCCTGAACTACGTGGACACCGCATACCCCTATCATGGTGGGAACAGCGAGTGGTTCGTTGGCCGGGCGCTCAGGAATGGGTATCGGGAAAAGGTTAGGCTGGCGACAAAGTTGCCCTGTTGGAAGGTTGAGGCCTGGGAAGACTTCGATAGGTTTCTCAACGAGCAACTCGAAAAGTTGCAAACCGATCACATTGACTTCTATCTGCTGCACTCATTGAACCAGGAGAGCTGGCACAAGGTGCGCGATCTGGGCGTGCTGAAGTGGGCCGAAGGGGCCATCGCCGATGGGCGAATCGGGCACCTGGGCTTTTCATTTCACGATAAGTACGAGGTGTTCCAGGAGATCATAGATGCATATGATGGTTGGACCTTCTGTCAGATCCAATATAACTATATGGACGTGGAAAACCAGGCTGGCACCCGCGGGCTGAAGTACGCGGCGTCAAAGGGATTAGCTGTCGTCATCATGGAGCCCCTATTAGGTGGCAGGCTTGTGGACCCTCCTGAGCCCATTCAGAGACTCTGGGATACTGCCCCGAAGAAACGCACCCCTGCGGATTGGGCGTTGCAGTGGCTCTGGAACCAGCCCGAGGTATCGGTCGTGCTCAGCGGCATGAGCACCATGCAGCAAGTCAAAGAAAACATTGCCAGCGCCGATGTGTCGGGCATCGGCACACTGACGGAAGAGGAACTGGCGCTGATCGAGCGAGTACGCGAGAAGTATATGGAGCTCTGCCCCATTCCCTGCACCAAATGCGGATACTGCATGCCGTGTCCCAACGGCGTGGACATTCCCCGCAACCTGGAGACCTATAACCACGGCGTCATGTACGACAAACCCGATTACGCGCGCCGGTCGTACGCCTGGATACCAGAAGAGGCTCGGGCCAGCGCCTGCATCCAGTGCCGTGAGTGCGAGGAACTGTGCCCCCAGGGCATACCCATCAGCGAGTGGATGCCGCTCGTTCACACGGTACTTGGTGAGGGTCAGCCTTATATCTGTGGGCTTCCATGATGGAGGTCAAAGATGGCTAGGTGGGTCGCTACCCGCGAGTGCGGCCCGCTTTTTTGCGTCCGGCAGCAACGTTGACGGCAGCGCAGAGTTGTGGTATCATAGGGGTGGTGGGAGGATTTGTTTTGGACAAGAAAGCACGAGAAAGTTAGAGATAAACGTTCATGAGTTCTAACTTCATCGGCGCCGAAAACCTGGCCCAGGCCATCCACCAGGTGGCCCGAAAGGCGCATACCGAGGAAGACTTGCGGGTGGGGGTCGAACATGCTCTCGCTGCAACCTTGCAAGCATTGGGGCTGACGGCTACACCCGAATACGAGAAGACCACCCTCAGCGGGTCAGCCGATGCCGTCTACGGCCACGCGGTCATCGAATACAAGCGACCGGGTCGTCTGGCTGAAAAGGGGTTCCCCGCCAAGCTCGCCGAGCAAATTGCCCGATACCTGACCGACCAGGCCTGCCGCGCCGGGGGGCGGGCCAAACAAGCCGAGGCGCTGGAGAAAATGATTGGCATCGGGCTGGACGGGGAGCAGATCCTGTTCCTGCGCTACTCCGCCACCGGGCGTAAACGGGAATCTCCTCTAGACTTCCGAAGTCTGACAGACTTCGGAAGTCTGGCCGGACTTCCCGGCGGCTTCCAGATGGTGGGGCCGGTGCCGGTGGGGCGGGAGAGCGTCGAATTGTTGTTGCTGTACCTGCGCTCGCTCTCGCGCAAGCCGCTCACGCCCGAAGCCTTGGCCGCTGACTTCGGCCCCCAGGGTGACATTGCCCCCAACCTGGTCAACGCCTTTTACACCGCTCTGCAGGCCCACCGCGACCACCCCCGTGTGGCCACTTTCTTCGCCGAGTGGGAACGCCTCTTCGGCATCGTCTACGGCGAGGAGCTGGGCAAGGCAGAAAGGGATGCCCCCGAACTGGCAGCCCTCTATCGGATGGTGAGCGACCGTGGTAGGGATAAGGCTCGCCCTTACCCCCAGGGCGACCGCGAGGGTGCGCCCCTACTGAAGCCGCTCTTTTTCGCTGTCCACACCTACTACGTGCTGCTGATGAAGTTCCTGGCGGTGGAACTGGCCTCGCTGCAGGGCGGTGCGCTGGTGAGCTCTTTCGTCGCGGCGCTGCCGGCCCTGCCCGACGACATCCTGCGCCGCGAACTGGCCAACCTGGAGAACGGCGGTACCTTTGCCCTGCTGGGCATCAACAACTTCCTCGAAGGCGACCTCTTCGGCTGGTATCTGGATGCGTGGGACACTCAGCCTCCCGCAGGTTCCGAACCTGCGGGAGGCTCCCTGGCCGATGGCATCCGCGCCATGGCCCGCACGCTGGCCGATTTCGAGCCGGCCACCACCACGCTGGAGCCGGAGCACACCCGCGACTTGCTGAAAAAGCTCTACCAATACCTGGTACCCCGTAAGCTGCGCCACGACCTGGGCGAGTATTACACTCCCGACTGGCTGGCCGAGCGATTGCTGAACCAGGTGGGCTACAAGGGTGATCCCGACAAGCGGCTGATTGACCCCGGCTGCGGCAGTGGCACGTTCCTCATCCTGGCCCTGCGGCGGCTGCGCCAGTACGCTGCCGATCACCTCATCCCCCCTGCCGACGTACTCGACGCCGCGCTGCGCAACATCGTGGGCTTTGACCTCAACCCCCTCAGCGTCATTGCCGCCCGCACCAACTACCTGCTGGCATTGGGCGACCTGCTGCGCTACCGGCGTGGCCCGGTGGACCTGCCGGTCTATATGTGCGACAGCATTCTCACTCCCACCGAGCGGGCCGACATCTTCGGCAAGAGCTACCGCCTGCGTAGCGTCGTCGGCGACTTTGACATCCCCGGCGAGACGGTAGCCGCCGGCGAGATGGGCGCGCTTTCTGCGCTGCTGGAGAGTTGCGTGCGCGATCAGTACACCCCGCAGGAGTTCCTGGCCCGTGCCCGGCGGGAGCTGACCGTGACCGAGGCCATGACCGAATCGGTGCTGGAGGGCCTGTACCGTCAGCTTTACCGCCTGGACGAAGAAGGACGGAATGGCCTGTGGGCGCGGCTGCTCAAAAACGCCTTCGCCCCGGTGTTGGTGGGCGAGTTCGACTTCGTGGTGGGCAATCCGCCGTGGGTGAACTGGGAGAGCCTGAGCGACGAATACCGCGAGGCGACCAAGCAGCTGTGGGTGGACTATGGCCTTTTCAGCCTGAAAGGGCACGCCGCCCGCCTGGGTGGGGGCAAGAAAGACCTGGCCATGCTCTTTGCCTACGCCAGCATTGACCATTACCTGAAGAAGGGTGGCAAACTGGGCTTTGTCATCACGCAGACCGTCTTCAAGACCAAAGGCGCAGGCGATGGATTCCGCCGTTTCCGGCTGGGTGAGAAGGGTGAACGTTTGCGCGTGCTGCACGTGGACGATATGTCTCGTTTGCAGCCTTTTGAGGGGGCCACCAACCGCACCAGTGTGATAGTCTGCCAGCGGGGGCAGAAGACCCGTTACCCGGTGCCCTACACGCTCTGGGGCAAAGGGACAGGCCGCGCTCGTATGGACATTGACAAGCCATTGGACGAGGTGATGGCAGAGACGACGCGGGCCAACCTATGGGCGCAGCCGGTGGACACTGACAAACCGACTTCACCCTGGATGACGGCCCGCAAAGCGGCGCTCAAGGCGCTGCAAAAAGTCATCGGCCCGGCGGCCTACCGAGCGCGGGCGGGCAGTTGCACCTGGGCCAATGGCATTTATTGGGTCAGAATACTTGGCAAGCGCCCTGATGGGCTATTGTTGATAAGCAACCTGGGAGACGTAGGCAGACGCGAGATTCCCAGCGAGCAGGCGGCTGTGGAGCCAGACTTGGTGTATCCCCTCTTGCGAGGTCGGGAGGTGGAACGCTGGCGGGCAGACCCAAGCATCTACATCCTGGTAGTGCAAGATCCTGAGACACGCAAAGGATACGAAGAAAGCAAGATGCGCATCGAGTACCCGCACCTGTATGGCTACCTCAAACGCTTTGAATGCATTTTAAGGAACCGCAGCGGGATGAAGCGGTACTTTGACCC
>CAZRSI010000209.1:0-4574 GCA_964602575.1 uncultured Anaerolineae bacterium | reverse complement strand
TACCTGGCCACCCATGAGGACGAGCTCGAACGCATGGTGGCGGGGCTCAACCTGGACATGGTAGGGCAAAATCAGGACCTGTGCGGAAGCTCCTTCCTCATCGAGCAACCGCCCCAAGCTATGTCATCCTTTGCCCCCGTTCTTCTGGAACGCCTGCGGGAGGAACTGCTGGACGAGGCCTCGGCCTTTGGCGGAACAGGAAGCTACGCGCTTTTCCGCTATGCGGTAACCCCTTTCTCTGGCGGCAGTGACCACTACATCCTCTCCGACCCCTCGGTGGGGGTGCCCACCCCTATGATCATCCAGTGGCCCGACAAGTTTTACCACACCTCGCAAGATACTCCGGATAAGGTTGATCCGGCTATGCTGGGCCGAGTGGGAAGCCTGGCAGCAACCTATGCCTATTTCCTGGCCCAGGCTGGCCACAGCGAGGCCACCTGGCTGGGATACGAGATGGTAGCCCGTTTCAAGCGCGACACAGTGCAGTTTGTCCAGACGCAGGTTACCGAGGCGGCTCACATCGGCGAGGACGGAGATAAGTTAGTGGAGACCGTCTCCTTACTACGTAGGAAGGGCACCTATCTGATCGAGCGCCAGCAGCAGGCCCTGGCTTCATTGAAGCGCCTAAGCCCTGATTTGGACGTGAAAAGGTGGCAGGAAGAAATAGCCGAGTTTGCCAGGGCAGAGCTGGCCAGGGGAGAGGAGGCCATCAGGGCCTGTGTAGGCGAGCAGGCTTGGACCGGGCTGTCAGAGGAAGCGGAGCGAGAACTGGACGAATGGGAGAAGGAGGCGGCAAAGATGGTCCCTAAACGGTTGTACCGCGGCCCCATCTCTCTGCGTGTCTATTTGCACCGACTGAGTGATGAGGACCGGGAGCGGTTGTGGAAAATGCGTAAAGAGCGGAAGAGGGTATTTTACACCCTGCCTACCCTGGCCACGTATTGGGCCGACGGCAACCGCAGCTTGCTGGAGATAGCCGATCTAATAGAGCTGGAGACCGGCCAGCGTGATGTGGAACTCCTGGTGGACTATTTTCGAGTATTGGATAAACTTGGCTTGGTCACGCTATAAGTGCCTATCCGAAGAGTCTTTTTGCTCCCCGCTGGACTAAGGTCCGCCGTGAGCATTTTTCGGATAGGCTCTAAGTACATTGAAAACCGCTTGCGGAGGTTAACATGTCTTTCGGATACCATCGCCGTATCTTGCGCGTCAATCTGACCAATGGGCAAATCACCACCGAGACGCCCGACGACGTATTCTACCGCCGCTACCTGGGCGGTGCGGGATTCGTGGCCTACTACCTGCTGAAAGAGGTGCCTCCCGGCACCGACCCCCTGGGTCCGGAGAACCGCCTCATCTTCGCCTGCGGGCCGCTCACCGGCGTGCCCCTGTCGGGCAGCGGGCGTAACGCCGTCGGCGCCCGGTCGCCTCTTACCGGCGCCATGGGCGAATCAGAGGTGGGCGGCTTCTGGGGAGCAGAGCTCAAGGCCGCTGGCTTCGACGCCATCATTATCGAAGGAAAAGCTGCTTCGCCTGTCTACCTCTGGGTACACGATGGGCAGGTGGAACTACGGGACGCCACCCACCTGTGGGGGTTGGAGAACAAGCCGGCCCACACCGCCATCCGCGAGGAGCTGGGCGAAAAGCGGGCCCGCGTGGCCCTCTGCGGGCCAGCGGGCGAGAAGCTGGTCCGCTACGCCAACATTGTGGCCGACCTGAAGCACGCCGCCGGACGCACTGGCCTGGGCGCGGTGATGGGATCCAAAAAACTGAAGGCTATTGCCGTTCGCGGCACCGGCAAAGTCCCCCTGGCCGACCCCGCTCGAGTCGGCGCCCTGGCGCGCTGGATGCGAGACCACCACCGAGACCTGATGGGCAAGCTCGCCGAGCTGGGCACGGGCATCAGCATGATCCCCTACAACCAAGACGGCGCATTGCCAGTTCACAACTTCCGCGATGGCCACCTGGACGGGGCGGACATTCTGGGCTGCGAGGGCTTGGCCGAGACGGTCGTCGTGCGTATGGAGAGTTGCTACGCCTGCGCTGTCGGCTGCAAGAAGGTTGCCTCCCTGGAGGAGCCTTATCCGGTGGACCCGGCATATGGCGGACCGGAGTACGAGACAGCGGCCAGCCTTGGCGCCAACTGCGGCGTGGCCAACGTGTACGCCGTGACCAAGGCCAGCGAGCGATGCAACGCCTTGGGTCTGGACACCATCTCCGTTGGGGGCACCATTGCCTTTGCCATGGAGTGCTTTGAGAAGGGGCTGCTCACGCCGCAGGATACCGGCGGGCTGGACCTGCGTTTCGGCAACGCCGAAGTCGTGCTGCAACTGCTGGAGTTAATCGCCGCTCGCCAGGGCATCGGTGACCTGCTGGCGGAAGGAACCAAGCGGGCCGCTGAACGGATAGGGGGTGGCGCGGAGCGGCTGGCCGTGCACGTCAAGGGGCAAGAGATGCCCTACCACGACCCCCGCATCCAGCATGGATTGGGACTGGGCTACGCCGTCTCCTACACCGGTGCCGATCACATGCACAACGTCTTCGACCGCAATTATGAGCACGAGGCTGGTTTAGACAGCGTTCGCAACCTGGGCGTGTTGGAACCAATGCCAGCCATCTGGCTTGGGCCGGAAAAGGTGCGGGCTTACATCTATGGCAGCCTGCGTCGTCACCTGGACAACTGCCTGGTGTTGTGCAACTTCGTACCCTACCGCAACGATCAGGTGGTGGAAGCCGTGCGGGCCGTGACCGGCTGGGACACCACTACCTGGGAGCTGTGGAAGACTGCCGAGCGGGTGGTGACCATGGCTCGCGTCTTCAACGTGCGGCAGGGCTTCACCCCCGCCGACGACCGCCTGCCGCCCCGCATGGCCGAACCTCTAGGCCCTGGCGCACCGATAGAGCCTGCCGCTCTGGAGGCCGCCCTGCCCATCTACTACGAAATGATGGGCTGGGACCCCGCCACGGGTGTCCCCCGCCCAGCCAAGCTGTACGAACTGGGCATTGGATGGGTGATGGATTTGCTGGAGTGCGAGTAGGCATTCAACCCTCCCTCCCAGGGAGGGGCCGGGGGAGGGTGGATCCCCACAAACAGATAAGTCTCACCCACGCCAACCCTCCCCCTGCTAGGGGGGAGGGGGTGAACAATTATGAATGAGGGATGAGCAATGGCCAAGGGACTCACCCCCATGCGTCGCCAATACCTGCAAATCAAGAAACAATACCCCAATACCATCGTCCTCTTCCGCCTGGGCGACTTCTACGAGACCTTCGACGAGGACGCCAAGATCGTCGCTAAGGTCTGCGACATCGTCCTTACCTCGCGGCCAGTGGGAAAGGGACAACGAGTGCCCTTAGCTGGGGTACCCTATCACGCCCTCGAAGGCTACCTGGCCAAGCTCATCAAGGCGGGGCACAAAGTGGCCATCGTGGAGCAGATGGGCGACCAGCCCGTGCGCGGCCTTGTGCCTCGCCAAGTGACCCGGGTGGTCACGCCGGGCACGGTGGTGGAACCGACTCTGCTGGAAGACAAGCGCAACAATTACCTGGTGGCCCTGGTGATAGAGGGCAACAAAGCAGGCATCGCCTACGCCGACATCACCACCGGCGAATTCGCCACCACCCAACTCTCGGACGATGACATCGAGCAGGCCGTGGTCGAGGAACTGGAACGGCTGCGCCCAGCCGAATGTCTGATCCCAGATAGTTTCGAGGATATCCAGCCCCCAATATCTAATATCCAATATCTAACTTCAAACCACCAACTTCAATTCTCCAAATACGAGAACTGGCGCTTCGAGTTGGGCAGCGCTCGTCAGGCCCTCCTCGATCACTTCGAGGTGGCCTCGCTGGCTGGCTATGGGTGTGAGGGTCTGCCCCTGGCTGTGCGGGCCGCCGGGGCCATCGTCCAGTACCTGCAAGAAACCCAAAAGGCAGCCCTGGCCCAGCTGAACGATTTGCGAACTTACTCCACCAGCGAGTTTATGATCTTGGATGCTTCCACTCGGCGCAACCTGGAACTGACTCAGACCATCCGCACCAGCTCGGTCAAAGGGTCGCTGCTGGGCGTGTTGGACGCCACGGTCACGCCCATGGGCGGGCGAGTGCTCCGCCAGTGGATCAACCAGCCGCTACTGGACGTGGACAAGCTGGAGCGGCGACTGGATGCAGTGGAGGCCCTCTATCGGGATACGCCAACCCGAACCCAGGTGGTGGCCCTGCTCAAAGAGATGTCGGACCTGGAGAGGTTGACTAGCCGGATGGTACAACGCATCGCAGTGCCCAGAGACCTGGTGGGGATTCGCAAGAGCCTGGAGAGGGTACCGCAAATCAGACAGACGCTATCACAACTCGAGGGACTTGAGGATGGCCATCCCCTGCGGACCTTGCTCTCCCAGTTGGACCCTTGCGAGGATGTAGCCTCTCTCATAGCAGAAGCCATCGTGGACGACCCGCCGGCCACGCTGGCCAACGGAGGGGTGATAAGGCCTGGTTTCTCGGCGGAACTGGACAGCGTCACCGCTGCCTCCAGAGACGCCAAGAACTGGGTGGCGAATCTGGAACAGACCGAGCGG
>CAZRSI010000208.1:2979-4615 GCA_964602575.1 uncultured Anaerolineae bacterium | reverse complement strand
CTGCCGATGGGAGCGGTGTAGATGTCCCAGTTGCCTTCGGCGCGGTTGCTGCTGAACGCCAGCCCCAGGCCATCGGGGGTGAAAGAGGGGTGAAGTTCATCCGTGCCCGTGTCCCCAGCCAGCGCTGGTCGAATATTGCCTCCGTCGGTGTTCATGAGATAGATGCTCCAGTCGCCGTCTCGGTCGGAGGCGAAGGCGATAGTTGAGCCGTCGGGTGAGAAAACGGGTGTATCCTCCTGGGCAGAGGGTGTCTGGGTTAGATTGACAGGCTGGCCGCCCATTAGCGGGACACTGAACACATCGGACTGGCCCTCTCGCTCGCTGATGAACACCACCGTTTGGCCGTCGGGCGACAGGGCAGGCTGCCAGTCGTTGGCTGGATGGTAGGTCAGGCGGTCGAATTCGTAGGCCTCCAAGACCAAGGGGAGGTACACCTGAAAAGCATCGCCTGGGTGGGCGGGTGACTGACTGCACAAAGCGCCTAGCCCAAGCAAGAGCGAAGTTGCCAGGAGGAAGGTGATCAATGCCATGACAAATCTCATTGCTTTACCTCAAACACCCACACCCCGTCCCGATGATAGATGGCCTCGTAGTTGGGAGAGGCCAGCAACCTTTGGGGCCTCAGGCAACCACCTCGCTGCCCGATGTAAACGTGGGTCACGCCATTCTCCACCAGGGTGGGCAGCGTATCATCGCCCTCGCACAGCCCTGCCGTTGCCCTGGCCAAGGCGTTCACCTCCCCAACATAGTCGTACGTTCCCTCGCTGTACAGCATGGGCGGGACGGTGGTGCTGCGCCCCGTCAAGTAGGGAATCCAGTAGCCCGCGTCGGTGCCGATGGCCGCGTACGAGAGCCAGAAATGCGTGTTGATGGCAAAGCGGGCATCTTCGGGGACGTGGTCGCGGATCCAGGCCATGGCCTCAAGGTCCGAAGGGGTGACGAAGAACGTCTCGGGTGTCAAAAGCTGGAGCATGTTCCCCGCGCCCCAGAGGGACACCAGGATCACCGCTACCGCCAACCCGTAACCGAACCACCCCTCAGACTTCGGAAGTCTCAAGAGATTTCCGAAGTCTATCCTCACCGCCTTGTTCAAATAGCTGACGAAGAACCCGGCCAGGATCGAGCCTGGTATGTACAGAGCCATCACGACCGTACCGTTATTCACCAACCCGGCGCCCGGCAGGCCCAGCCAGTAGGGGTTAGCCAGGATAAAGAGGGAAACCGCCCACCCAGCAACCACGATGGCGTGCTTGTCCCTGCGCCAAAGGCCCCAAAGGGTCCCCAGGGCGGCCAGCGCCAATAGCGCGGGACGCAGGCCCAGGGAGGTGATGATGTCCCAGGTGACCAAGTTGTAGGACGGATCCAGTTGAAAACCGTGCGCCCGGGCCTGCTGCACCTTGCGGGCGAACTGTCCGATCAGAAGCCTCAGCCACGGTGCGACGATGACAAGCGAGAGGAGGGCGAGCAGAAGCGCCTTCAGCCACAGCTTGCCAACCTTCCTGGGCTCTCGACGGGCCAGCCACGACTCGCCAAGCACGTAGAGCGCGACGAAAAGGCCATAGAACAGCAACACCCGATAGTGAGCCAGAAGTAAGCCCACGACAGCCAGCGCTGCCAGGAGAAGAGATCGTACATG
>CAZRSI010000208.1:0-2879 GCA_964602575.1 uncultured Anaerolineae bacterium | reverse complement strand
GGAAAGATAACCTGGCCGCACAGTTGAGGATACCGGCCCCAGTTCACATAGTAGGCGGGCATCACGGAGACTAGGCCGGTGACCAGGGCGCTGACCAAAGCGGCCCAGCGGTCTTTTGTCAGATAGTGGGCCAGGAAATAGATGGTGAGCACGGACAGCGCATTCAGTATCTGCCCCACGATCAAAACGGCCTGTGGGATGCTCGTGCCGGTGAGCCAATGGAAAAAAGCGACCGCGGCGTGAAAACCGAAATGGTAGGCAAAGGGCTCAACGGGCATGTACGGCTCATAGGACTGGGGAATCATGCCCCTCTGGGCGATCATCTGGGCGATGATGGTGTGATGGTAGGAATCGGACCAGGCCGGGTAGGGCATGCCCCGGATCATGAGCAGCCGCACGACCAGGGAGAGCGCGAAGACGAAGGCCAGCAAGCACGGGGCTAAACCCCCGTGCTGAAAGGACAAAGCCCCTGCGGGGCTAAATCTTAGCCCGTAGGGCTTGGTTTTTTCAGCCCGGACGTTCACGTCCGGGCAAGGTCTAACAATTCGGCCTCGCCGAAGGGCACGATACAGTCCCCAGCAACTTATTCCACCGCAAACCACCAACAGCCCGCCCACCTTCACCCGATCCAAGCTGACACCCAAGTTCGTGCTGACGTAGAGAACCAGCGGAAAGAGGGCCACACTCAATCCCACCGCCAGGATCAGCCGGTGGATGAAATCGAACTCCTCCCCAGGCGATAGCAAAACCAGCAAGGCATAGCCGGGCACGACGAAAAGCAGTGTTCCCAGGATAAGCGAGGCCACGCCCCGTCCCAGACCTCTGGGCACGCTGCTGATGACATCTCCCAATCCGCCGTAGTAAGCCCTGAAAGCCAAGTCCCCGTTCGTTGGCTGGCCGTTCACGTACATCGCCCCTTCATCATAAATATCCTCAGGCTCGTGCCAGATGGTGATGGCATCGCCGGGCACGGATTGGGGCGATTCGAGGGCAAAGAAGTATGATTTGCCTTTGGAATCGGAGATGGGGGCGAATTTGAACTGGTGAAAGGCATTGTCTTTCACCCTGGCGGCGCTAAAGATGATCGTGGCGATGTCGTCGGCAGCACCTGGACTTTCTTTCAGGTGAAATATCACGGGATGCGTGTTCTTCCTGGCGTAGGTCGCCAGCAGCACATCCACTCTGCTCAGGCCATTCTCGTGGGCCACGAAGGTCTGCCCCACGGTCCGCGAGCCATAGATCTCCCCCACGGGCTGGCTGAACCGGCTCTGAACGGCGTCAGGAATCTCGACGCATCCGCTCAATAAGATGGCCGATAAAAGCAGGACGATAGAAGCAAGGGCTCTGACAGGGACTCTCATTTCGCTGGCACTAACTCGATCATCTCTTCAAGCAACACTCTATCCTCAGGCATCCGCTGCCCCTGGCCGTCGAACACGGGAAGCCGCTGTCCCGTCTCCAGCAGGTACATTCCCACCTCGATGCGATAGAGCCCTGGCGGGGCATCGGGTTGAACGGTGATGGCGTATCTATCCACCACCTCGCTCTCCAGCCAGCGGCTGGTGGGATAGGTTCCATAAGAGCTACTTGTCAACTGCCAACCGATCGTTAACAGTGGAATAAGCGGGCGTAAGTGCCAGTCGATCGTTGACACGTTTCTAGGCCAGGTACTTCAGGTAGAGCGAGTCGTCCCATGGCTCAATGGGTTCGGGCAATGGGAAGGGGCGCGCGTCTACCAGCTCTGGCTCCTGATCGGCGGTTTCCTGATAGTAGAAGGCCACCTGTTGGTCGGCCACGGTCAGGGTCGCTCGCACGTAGCTGCGACGATACCTGGCATCCAGCGTGAAGTACCGCCCCAGGACCTGCAAGCGCGCCTGACTGTCCGTGCGACGGAGGCAATGCACCCGACCGGTGACCAAGGGCAGGGATCGCCCTGCCGTCCAGGTTAGGCCTTGGGGGAGAGTGAATACCCGATGATCTGGCAATGCCTGACGCCGTTGTGTCGGCGTCTGGCCGGCCAAGGACTCGGGGGTGTGCTCTTCCCGAAAGGTCTGCAAGAACTCCCTGTAGGGCTGGGAGATGTCCGCTAGACCGGTAAAGTGATGGCGCGTCCAGAAGAACTGGTCACACAAGCCGTGAAAGCGCTCGACGTAGGCATTGCACTCCGGCATGTAGAAGGGGTTGAACCACACCTCACAGCCGAGCAGCAGGGCCAAACGGACCATCCGCCCCAGGCGGGATATCCAACGTCCACCGGTAAAGGACATCTCGTTGTCTACCTGGAGGACGCGGGGCACCCCTAGTGCCTGCCAACTGGTCAGCAAGAAGGCCAGGGCGCTATCGGTCGTCTTGTCTTCGCTGACTTGCCCGCAGGGATACCAAGTGGCCACATCCACCAGGTGGATCAGATAGAGCCATGTGCCACCTTCCAACACCCGAGGCCAGAAATCCAGTTGATGCACATCGTTGGCCCGCACTGCCGTCGGACGCTGCCGATAGCCTTTGGGGCCGTTGTCCTTGGTTGTGCGTTCTGCCGCCTGCAGGATGCGATAGATGGTGCGTGGACTGGGCGGCGTCAGATCTAACCCGCGTAATTCTTGGGCAATCTGGTTGGCACCAATGCCCAAATGGTGTGTGCCTTCTTCGGCCTGGCGTACCAAGCGGTCGCGAATCTCGACAATCAGCTCCTGGAGCTCCTTTGGGATCCGTTGCGGAGCATGACCTGGCCGCTGGTCTTCCAAACCCGCCAAACCGTCCCGACGGTAGCGCTCGCGCCATTTGTAGTACCAGGCTCGCGTGCGCCCCAGGTCTGCACACACGCTGCTGATGGGCTCACCTTGGGCCACACGGCGAACAGCTTCCTGACGTCGTTCGTATTC
>CAZRSI010000207.1:0-4695 GCA_964602575.1 uncultured Anaerolineae bacterium | reverse complement strand
TTTTCACTCCGCTCCGCCACCAACCGGCAGGTTTCCAGAACACCCAGCGAATCGCTCATTTTGACACCAAAGGCACAAACCCCAGCTTCGGCACCAGGGCCTGCCCGTCGCTCAGAATCCAATCCAGGTATGCTTTGATCTCCCCGGTTGGCTCGCCAGCGGTGTACATGTAGAGCGGGCGGGAGATAGGATACGAGCCGTCGTTGACTGTCTCCACCGAAGGCAACACGTAGGGACCGCTGTCGTCGCGGGCCACAGCCACCATCTTCTGGTCGGGCGTCACATAACCCAGGCCGTCGTAGCCGATGGCATTGGGGTTCTGCCGCACCTCGGCGCTGATTCCCTCGGAGGAGGGCATCAATAAAGTGTCAGGAGAGAAAAGCAAGTCACTCTTCTTGTTGCCCAGACGGACCACATTCTCCAAGAAGTACACATAGGTGCCGGAGTTCGATTCGCGGGAGAGGAGGACGATGGGGCGGTTTTCGCCCCCCACCTGGCTCCAGTTGGTGATCTTGCCCGTGTAGATGTCGGATATCTGCTGCAGAGTGAGCCTGTCCACCGGGTTGGAGGGGTGGACGACGACGGCGATGGCGTCACGGGCAACCACGAATTCCACCGGAGTGAACCCATTCGCTTTGGCGGCAGCGATCTCCTCGGATTTCATCTTGCGCGAGGCGTTGGCGATGTCCACCGTGCCGTTGATCATGGCAGCGATGCCCGTGCCCGATCCCCCGCCCGTAACAGAGATGCGCATCTCCGGGTGCAGGCGCATGTACTCTTCAGCCCAGGCCAGCGCCAGATTGACGAGGGTGTCAGAGCCTTTGTTCACGATGGTTGTAGCGGGCCCGGATACATCAGCAGTAGAGGTCTGGGGTGGGCTACATCCTACCAGTAGCCAGATCAGGTGTAACAGCAATACGCCCACCACCAAGCAACGAAGGAACCAGTGAGCAGGGAGAAGATATCGTGATTGCGATAGAACCCGTGTGACGTTTATCAATACTCCACCCGCTTCCTGGTCAGTCTGGATACAATACCCTCAGAGCCAGCGATGAGGGCTACAAAAATGGCATCTACTACGACTATCAGACTAGAGGCATAGGCCAAATAGCTCAGGCCGGTCAAAGAGGCAGTTGCCAATGTCTGGGGTATCTGGTGTACCCAGCCTGTCAAGTAAAAGATAAGAGTCGCTAGACCTATGAACAGGAGGACCGGCCTCCAGGGCTCCCGATCGCTCTCGCTGGGAAGCATGGCATTGGATATGGCGAAGATAAGGTAAAGCCAAAGCCAGAAATCAGGTGTTCGAATATGGGTTCGGAGGCTTTGCCAAATTGATTCCCACTCTCCATCGAGCAAAACTCTTCCTAAGTCGCCAATCCCCAGGATCAGTTGACCGATGATCAGGATGGCGATGTAGCCGGAGATAAGGGGGGCTACGCCAATGAGGCTGGCACGCAAAGGATCAGTACGGGCTACCCTGACCGATCCCATGCGCATTTGATTGCCACGTCTTCTGGAAGGCCAAAGGGTTATCCTGCCGGTTCGCACTCCCAATAGCCTGGCCGCCAGCCAATGGCTCAACTCATGGATAAGAATGCCTGGCAGCAGCAACACGAAGTAGAGGAGCATCGCCGCCTCGTTGTCCCCCAAAAGGAGTAAGCCCAATCCCTGAAGATGTCGGTTGATCCAGCGTTTCATGAAGAACAAGGGGACAAGGGTGGCGGCGAGCCATATCAGGGGTTTCCAGTTGCCAAACATTATGTCCCCTGTAGATGGTAGTGTAGGCTTAAGCGCCCTTCATGCATATTCGTAAAGAGGCTTCAGCACGGCCTCCAGATCAGCGACATCTACTTCTCTCATTTGCCTGGCCCTTTCACCTGGGCCGCGATGCGCACGATCTCCACGAAATCAGTGGCTCTCAGGCTGGCTCCGCCCACCAGAGCTCCATCAATCTCCGGCTGGATCATGAACTCGGCGATGTTGGTTGGTTTGACGCTTCCACCGTACTGGACGCGCACTGCCTGGGCTGTCGTCTCGTCGTAGAGATCGGCGATGGTGCCGCGAATGGTGAGGCCGATGACAGCGTTAGCCCCGGCGCCAGTGGCCGCTTTACCCGTGCCGATGGCCCAGATGGGCTCATAGGCGATGATCATACTTTTCACCTGCTCGGCAGAGAGACCTTCTAGGGCAGCACTAACCTGGCCAGAGACCCACTCCTCGGTCTGGCCTGCCTCGTGTTGCTCCAGGCTCTCCCCCACGCAGACGATGGGGGTCAAGCCGTGGGCGAAGGCTGCCTTGATCTTGCGATTCACTGCCTCGTCGGTCTCGCCGAAATACCCCCGGCGCTCCGAGTGGCCCAGGATAACGTATTGGCATAGCCCTTTGAGCATCAGGGGCGAGATCTCGCCGGTATAGGCTCCCTGATCCTCCCAGTGCATGTTCTGAGCGCCTAGTTTGATGGTGGTGGGCTTCAACAGTTCAGCCACAGCAGCCAGGGCCACGAAGGGGGGACAGAGAACCCTCTCCACGCCCTGGACTTCATTGAGGCCTTGCCTCATCTCCTTCACTAGGCTCACGGCCTCGTCAATGGTCTTGTGCATCTTCCAGTTGCCAGCGATGATTGGTGTGCGCATTATAGCCTCCTGTGTAGGGGCGATTCCCTGCGGTCGCCCTGGCAGGTGCAAGACCTGCCCCTACCTAAGGGATGATGTCCAGTTCTCGGGCGATCTCCAGCACGTTGGGCAGGGGGTCTTGCCAAAGCCACTCTGGACGCATCCAGAAGCCAGGTACCGCTTCGGAGCGATAGATTCCCTCTTTTAACTTTGCGCGACGGTAGCGTCCCTCCTCTCCCAGTTGATACAGGGCCATTGTTTTGGAGTAGGGGTCTATCACCCAATATTCTTTGACCCCGGCCTCTTGGTATTCCCAATACTTCTCCCGCCAGTCCCTCTCCTCGCTGTCCGGGGATACGATCTCGACAATCAGGTCTGGAGTACCCTCGATGTGCACCTCTCGAATGATAGAAGCGCGTTCCTTGGCGATGAAGAGCAAGTCCGGCACGCGCCGCAAGTTTGGACGCAAACGCACTTGCCACTCCGGACCTGCTACGATGCCCAGGTCATGGGCATCTACATACAACCTGAGCAATGTTCCCAGAAAACCGCAAAGCAGCACATGCTGAGTTGAGCTAGGAGTATGCACGATGACCTCTCCATCTACGTATTCGGCTTTGATGTCCTCGTCGCACCAGGCCACGAATTCCTCTTCGGTCATCGGCCTCGAAGGAGTTATCGTCGCGGCCTTCACCATGATTACCTCTTTTTCCATTGGCCTCTCCTGTTCTGGCAGGAGCTTGGTACAGTTCTCCATCAAACCCGTTTTGCCTTTTCGCTCACGGCGGACCTTAGTCCGCCGCCTCAGACGCTGAGGAGTCTCGCTTCGGTGTCCAGAAGGGCGCGGGGTTAAGGTCCCACGCGAGCGGACAAGGTGGTGGACTAAAGCTTGTCTGGGTCCTGTCAAATAGTCCACCGTGAGCAGAAAAGTGGAGCGAATTTACGGAAAGCTGTACTTAGTTTCCACGCTCCAGAAGCGCGGCCACACCGGGCAACTCTTTGCCCTCCAGAAACTCCAGCGCAGCGCCGCCGCCGGTGGAGATGTGGGTCATTTTGTCTGCCAGGCCCGCCTGTTCCACAGCGGCAGCGGAGTCTCCGCCGCCAATGATAGTCGTGGCCCCGCTCTCGGCCAGGATGCGAGCAATGGCCTCAGTCCCCACTGCGAACTTCGGAAACTCGAAAACACCCATAGGCCCGTTCCAGACCACGGTTCTGGCACCGGTCAGTTTGCGTCTGAACAGTTCCACCGTTTCCGGCCCAATGTCCAGGATGCGCCAATCACGCGGCACCTGGTCTACAGGCACTACCTTGGAGATGGCCTCGGCGTCGAACCGATCTGCCACCACCACGTCAACGGGCAGGGCCATCTTCTCACCTGCTCTCTCCAGCATTGCCCTGGCCACGTCCAGGCTCTCGTCTTCCACCAGCGATTGGCCTATCTCATAGCCCTTAGCTTTGAGGAAGGTGTTGGCTATGCCACCGCCGATCAGCAGGGCATCGGCTTTGGTTAACAGATTGTGAATGACGCCGATTTTGTCCGAGATCTTTGCCCCACCCAGGATGACCACAAAAGGATGATCGGGGGAAGTCAGGGCTTGGCCTAGAAAGGTAAGCTCTTTTTCCATTAAGAAGCCTGCTACGGCTGGCAGATACTCGGCTACTCCCACGGTCGAGGCGTGGGCACGGTGGGCTGTGCCAAAGGCGTCGTTAACGAAGATGTCGCCCAGGGAGGCCAGCTTTCTGGCAAAGGCGGGATCGTTGGCTCTCTCTTCGGGATGGAAACGGGTGTTCTCCAGCAGCACCACATCGCCTGGCTTCATCTTGGACACCGCCGCCTCCACCTCCGGCCCAACACAATCATCGAGCTTCACCACCGGTCTGCCGAGCAATTCTGCCAGGCGGTCAGCGACGGGGTTAAGGCGCAGCCCGTCCACCACTTTTCCCTTGGGACGGCCCAAGTGGGACATCAGGATAACCTTCGCCCCGTGCTCGAGCAGGTAGTTGATGGTCGGCAGGGCAGCGCGGATCCTGGTGTCATCAGCAACTTTGCCCTCAGCCAGGGGCACGTTGAAATCCACCCGCA
>CAZRSI010000206.1:0-4725 GCA_964602575.1 uncultured Anaerolineae bacterium | reverse complement strand
GAATAGTAGCTTTGCGGGCCTTGTACTCCTCTCGGTTCATATCCCCCTCGAGATAAGGTTCTCTCAATCATTAAGGAACACTATCGGAGATAGCAGGCTTGACATTTCAGTGCAGATAGCCATAATTAGCTTGAACGGTCTTAAGCTTATATGATCTTGCGAGCAAGAGAGCTAAGTGGTCGGAATCTTCCGTGCCAACCTGCAACACCAGAGCGGCGTTGCCTACTTCCTGGCGGGCTCGGCCATCACCGCCCTCTCTGGTATGGTCGCCGACTACCGCAGCCCCCTCTTTGTCCAACTGGTCCAGCTCCCACTGGGCGGCTTCGACCTGGAGGGGACAGCCGCGCTGGTTGGCAAATGGTTTCCTGAGAGGGCCGATGATCCTTTCCTGGTCGAGGAGATCCACACCCTCACCCAGGGCCATCCTTTCTACACCACCGCCGTGTGCCAGCGCATGCGGGCCTATCACCAGGTTGCCGATCGTCCCCTGACTCCCCAACTGGTGCGGGAGGCCTTTGTGATCGAAACTCTCAACCCTCGGGGCGCTATCTACGAACTCTGTCGCTATGTCCACGATGTGGCCCTCCATCGCGCCACCGGTTATGCCTCCATCAGGGCTGTGCTCCACATCCTGGCGGGAGAGGAGGGGCTCACCGCGTCGGATGTGGCGCGTCGGCTCAAGGTGACCCCGGGCACCGCCCGCAATTACCTGCGCTGGCTCCTGGAAGTGGACCTGGTCATCGAGAGGCAGAAACGGTATTACTTCCGCGATCCGGTGCTGCGTTACTGGGTGGCCATGGTCACCCGCGGTATCGAGGTCACGCCGGCCACACCGCCTGTGGACTTGGTGACCCTGATCGAGGAGTTGGACCTCCTATATCAGCGGGTTGCTAGTGAACTTGGGTTGGCCAAGGAGAGTCAGGTGCGAGAGCTGCTGCGCGCTTTTGCGGGCCAGACGGTGGACGGCGCCCTCTTCGGCCTCTCCGGGAAGCTGAGCCTGCCGACCTTCGTCCGGGTCGAACCCTATGTGGCCCCTGGCAACGCTTACGAACTGGATGCCCTGGCTGAAGCTTGTACTGAGCCCGGTCGAAGTAACGGGGAGCGTTGGGCTGTTGAGGTCAAGTGGCGCAACAGCCGCGCTGACTATACCGATGTGACCCGTTTCCACGCCAAGGCCCTTGATTTGAATGCCAGACCATGGTTCGTCACCAAGACCGGCCTGACCCCTTCGGCAGAAGGGTACGTCCAGGAAAAGGGCATTCTAGTCAGCACCGAACGGGAACTGCAGCTCCTGGCTGAGCAGTTGGGGGTGCGCTTTGGCAGATAACCAAAGTTGTGCGAAGCGTGCTAGCAGTCAGATAGTGGTTAACAAAGGGGCAAGCAGCCGGAAGCACCACTGGCCCTACCTCCCAGCCGGCACCCAGTGCCAGCCGGAGGCCCACACCCCGGAGGACGCCGCCGGCACCCAGCGACCGCCGCCGGGCAAAGACGGCAGTAGCGAAGGGGAGAGGCCCACCGGGAACACCACTAGCAGGAACGAACCCCGCGGCGAAGGTGAGGGCACGGAGGCCACTGGCCCCGCCCTAGGCCCCAACGCGGCCAGACCGAACCACCGAGGCCACCGCGCGGGCCACAGCGACGCCGCTGAAGTCGGTAACATTTTCATTTGGCTTGACAGCTCATCAGAATTTTTGCATACTTGACACGAGATAAAAACCGTTGTATAATAATTCAGAATTTCTGAATATCTTAGGATTATTATGAGCATGTGATCATGGCCTATCGTCAGAGAAACACCTTAGTGGCTGATGTCGCTCATGAACTTCGTCAGATGATTTTGACAGGTAAGATTCAGCCAGGGGAGTTCTTACCTTCGCGAAAGGATTTGGCTGTCCAATTCGGCGTAGGGCTCTCAACCGTTCAGGAGGCCATCCAGGCTTTGACTGCACTGGGTTTGCTGGAATCCCGTCCGGGGAAGGGAACCTGGGTGAGAGAAGATGCCTTGGATGCCTTGATCCATCCTGCTATGGTCAAGGCCCGGCTGGGCGAGCTAAATGCTCAGCAGGTTTATGAAGCTCGCTCAGTAATCGAAGTTGCCTTGACGGAGTTTGCCGCTCAACGGGCAACTCCTGAGGACATCCAGCGCATATGGGACGCCCTGAGGGCTATGGAAGCGACAGTTGACAATGATGGAGCCTTTGTCGAGGCGGACCTGGAGTTCCACCTGGCGGTGGCCAAGGCTGGTCACAACGAACTACTGGAGCAGTTCTATCACCTGGCGCGCAAGCTGCTCTCAGAAGTTATCACCGAGATGGTCAAGCTACCCAAAGTAAAGGACAAGTCTATCCTCTTTCAGAAGGCGATTGCTGAGGCTATCGAACAACGCGATGTCCGTAAAGCACGTCAGGCTGCTCTCAACCACTGGGTCTACATTGGCCATGTGCTTGATGGAGTTACTGGGCCTGAATAGGGGTCATTGCCTCTGGTTATTTTAGCACTATACCTATTGGGTATATGGATGGGAGCAGTCAGGACAACAAGGGGCAAGAGATGGGAAGGCAACCACGTCATCGTCCATAGCACCGGTTTCCAAATGACCGAGTGGAAGGGGGTGATCAAATGCACAAAGTCTAGATGTGCGGGTTACACACTTGAGGCAGACCTTGTATCAGAGCTTTAGGAAAAAAAGGAGGAGTACCCAATGGAGATCATCAAGAAGGAAAAGAGGAGCGATGTGCATCCATACATCCCTGAGTTGAAGGATCTGTATCTAAAGAGGAAGATCAGCCGGCGGGAATTTATCCGCAACGCAGCCATACTGGGTATGTCCTTGGGTGCCATTCAGGCCTTCCTCGCCTCATGTGCTCCGAAACCAACACCTACCCCCACCCCAACTCCAGTGCCCCCCACTGCAACTCCAGTGCCCCCCACCGCAACGCCAGTGCCCCCCACCGCAACGCCAGTGCCACCCACACCCACGCCAACCGCTAAGTACTGGGAGGAACCTGGCCCCGGTTTCAAACGCGGCGGCACCCTGCGAGCGGAATACAACTGGATGCCTTATGTGGAGGATCCAGCCATAGATGGCGTTGGCACTGGCAACATAGGGATGTACGTCGCGGAGACTTTAACCTGGGTTGACAGAGCTGGCGTTCCGCATCCTCAACTGTTTCGGAAATGGGAGGCCAGTGAGGATGCGAAGGAGTGGACCTTCTACTTGCAGGAGGGGGTCACCTTCAACAACGGCAAACCCTTCAATGCCGATGATGTGATGTGGAACTTCATGCACTGGCTGGACCCAGACGTGGGGTCGTCGATGCGAGCCAAGCTTGACTATTTGTCACCCACCGGCGTGGAGAAGGTGGATGACTATACCATCAAGCTCCATCTTGACCGGCCTTACTTTGCCGTCCCGCTTGCGTTTACTGACTATCCGTCCATGATTGCGCCTGAGGGCGGCTGGGAGGATTTCTACCATGGCGATAAGGAGCATGCCATCGGGACAGGTCCATTCCTGATGGAATCGTTCACTCCTGACGAGCGGATGGTGCTTGTACGGCGCCCGGATTACTGGCAGAAAGGCGTTGACGGCAAACCGCTACCCTATATAGATAAGATCATTTACACGTGTGGATGGGACGACGCTACTCGACTGGCGTCTCTCGTCGGTGGCGAGGTGGACCTCGTGTACCCAGACGAAGGGGTGGTTCCGGAGATGGAAAAGCATTCCGATGTGCTCGTGGTCGAGGGCTATATCAGCGGCTGGATTTCGCCCTTCGTGATGCGCTGCGACATGAAGCCCTTCGATGACCCACGCGTGCGCAATGCCCTCAAGCTGGTCCAGGACCGCGAAAAGATGTGGAAGCTCGTCATGCCACACGGTCGGGTTGGCTACGACCACTGGATCCGCTCCGATGACCCGGCGTATTGCCCCGACACCGATGCGGACGGGCGGCCGCAAGACATCGAAAAGGCTAAAGCGCTTCTGGCTGAAGCAGGCTACCCTGACGGGCTCGAGGTCGAGCTTGCCAGCCCGGATACCCCAGAGCATCGTCCGGCCATGTGCCAGGCGTTGAAAGAGATGGCAGCCCTGGCTGGCATTAAGATCAACATCAACATACTGCCCAGTTCAGCATTCTGGGATCAGTGGATGGAGTGGCCGTTTTCCGTCAGTGGGTGGAGTGGGCGGTATCCGGCGACTGCATGTATCAACCTGGCACTCCGCTGTGGGGCCGACTGGAACGAATCGTACTATTGTAACGAAGAGTTCGATGCCCTTTTGGACCAGGCCGACGCCACAGTAGATGTCGAGAAACGGCGCCAACTCTTCTGCAAAATCCAGAAGATAATGCAAGAGGACTCCGGATATATGATACCTTTCTGGAATGCCGAGTACTACGCCTACAGCAAACGAGTGCATGGCGTCGTGCCCGGCCAAGGGGTCTTTTTAAGGCGGATATGGTTAGAAGAAGGCTAAGGCTCGTGCTGACCTGGGCAGCGTACTCTGTGGCTTCCGACGGCACGTCGGAAGCCACAGAGTTTGTGAGGCGATGTCACAGCCCGATGAGCCTCGTGTTGAGGAGGGGTAACTTAGGCTGAGACATCTTATGGAGACACGCCTGTATCGAGTTCACTCTATGCTCAGGTAGGACGCACAGCAACTCTGCTCGAGATATTGGGAGACGGGGTGCTACAACATCCTGAAGAGAGGGTCACATGCTAAGG
>CAZRSI010000205.1:0-4784 GCA_964602575.1 uncultured Anaerolineae bacterium | reverse complement strand
GGAGCTTCCCCGGCCCTACGATGTGTTCCTGTCCCACGAACTCCTCCAGGGTGCGTGGGCGCATGCGGGCCGCCAGAGGAGCTTCTCGGCTGATTCGGTTTAAGCGGCTGTACTCAAACAAATCCATCGTGCGTCTCTCCCCAACTTCCGAACCCTTTGCAGATTCGCTCCAACTGCTCTTTTCCCTCTGCATCATTTCGGCAGAGTTGAGCCCTGAGCTCCAGAAATTCTAGTTATTCTAATTATAGCACGAAGGGAATTCTCTGTCTATTTTGATTCCCCGTCCTTTTGTCAAATTGTGCTGCCGCCCAACTCCTGCAATACCTAAAGCCGCCGCAGCCCCTGGACCTGAAGGTGAAGAAGGTAACGGTTACCTACAAGGTGCCCGTTACCTTCAGGGGGTGTCTTTCCAGTTTATCTCTTTCTACCAAACTTATGGCTGCGGCGTGGGGCCGGCATCTTCGGGGATGGGCGGGCCATCGGGCAGGCTGCGCAGGTAGTCGCAGGAGACGAACTTTACGTCCTCCCACACGTATCCCTGGGCCTCGAAGGTAGGGATGTCTTTGATCCACCGCTTCTGGCCGTTCTCCAGGGCGTAGATGTGAGGGCTGCCCTGGCACTTGAGGAGCACGTGGATAGGCCGGCCCGTTTCGAATTGCTCCAGGAAGCTGTCGTCAACAATGTGGACCTGCTCCCAGCGGTATCCAAAGAACTCGAAAGCCTCCAGGCTGCTGATCCAGCGCAGCTTTCCACCTTCCAGGACGTAGATCTCCGGGCCGCTGCCCTTGAGCACCAGGCCGTCGCGGATGACCAGGGCGGCGGTGTCGGGCATCATGCGGGCCAGGCTGGTGCCGTAGCGGTTGATGGGGATATTGATCACCACCACCAGCACCGCCAGGACGAGCAGCAAACGGCCTAGGGTTCGACCCAAGCCGATGCTGGGCAGCGGGGGCGGAGGCGTCCATCCCTCCTCGCCAGGACGAGGCTCCCGGCGAAGCTTGGGGACGGGTCCAAGCGGGCTAGGAGGAGGCTGGCGGGCTTCGGTTACGGGTCTCTCAGCGGCCGGCTTTGGCACAGAGGGTTCTGTGACTGGCGGCGGGGTCGGCCTCGTCGCAGGGGGGACATCCAAGCCGGGCTCCTCCTGGGCCTGACGGGCGGCCTGCCGCTCCAACAAAGCCTCCAACAGCAGGTCCAGAATCTGCTCCGTCTTGCCAATTTGCGATTTGCGGATTTGCTGATTTGTTGATTCGCCCATCTCACTTCACCACCACAAAACCCAGAATCTCCCCAATGCTGGCCAGAATATTGGCATAGAAGTTGCCACCCAGTTGGCGGAACAGCTCGAACTTCATGGACGGAGCACCAATGAAGGGCCGCAGCGTCCAGGCCATCTGGCTGCCCACGAAACCATAGACCAGAATCCAGAGACGGAGCACCCAACGTCGCGCGTGAGCCCCTTCGTTCCCCGAGGCCGAGACCACTCTCATTCCCTGGCTGAGGAAGAGCACCCCCATGCTGCCAGCGATGGTGAAGATGGCCACATTCAGCAGCTTGAAGAACTGGTAGTGGCTGGTAGTCAGCAGGAAGAAGAGGGTGATAGGGGCAAAGCTGAGCAGAAGCACCGCCGTGACGGTGATGGCTGTCAGTATGAGGGCGATGTTCTGGGTCAGGCTCTGCTTGGAGCCGAAGAGGACATTGAAGAAGTACAGAGTAGGAGAGCAGACGATGAGGGTGGCCAAGAAGAGGGTGGGCAGCTTGACGGCGGAGCTGAGGGCCTGCCACAGGCTATGGGTGGATCCCATCACCGCCCCGTAGAGGGCCAGGAAAGCAATGCTGGAGACCAACATGGCCCGCATTTTCTCGGGCAGGCCGATGCCTTCGCGTATCTCGTCGAAAAAGTGATAGCGGTTGCGAAGGATGGTTTCGATAATGGCCAGGTCTTTCATGGCGTTTGTTGCCTCCTTACTGTTGAATCTGCGATGGGTGAAGGTCTCCGACCGAGCCCATTCCGCCCTTCGATGATCTCAGTACATCGCCTCGGTCAGAGACCTTCGGCGATCAATAGGGAACATTTATCGGTCCGAACTCTCTACGGCAGACGACCATTCACGGCATCCAAGAACAATGCCTCCAATCGCTCCCGGTCAGCTGTCATCGCCACTCGAATGATGAATCCCCTCTCACTCTCTAGCGTTCGTCCGCTTTCTGGCCCCTCTTCTTCAACAACCACCAGGGACATCTCCTGAAAGGTAGCCAGCCCTTCTTCGGTTGCAATAGCTGCCGCAAGCGGGTCCCAGAAATAATACGACTCCGAACGAATGTATTCTTCCTGCGCTGCCAGCACACGGTACACAAACTCTGCTACAGACGTTGTTCGATCCTTCTCCAGACGTCTATAGAACTCCATCGTTACGGGCACATAATTGGTCGCGTCCAGCGGCACCAGTGTAATCGGTGCTCCTGAACCAAGAACCTCCGCTGCTGCCCGGGGGTCCACATAGAAATTCCAATCTGCTACTTCATTCTCGCTATTTGAAGGTGATCCGACATTACCTGCTACCTCTACCGCTCCTCCCATCACTGTGATCATCTCCAAATTCATCACCAACCCAGGCTCAGCCTCCAACAACTCCCCCACATTCGTTAGCGGACCCAATGTAATGAGATGCACCTTTTGTGGTGATCCCTGTATGATGCGAGTCAACAATTCGACTGCCGACTCGCTAGAAGCTTCTCTGCTATTCTCAGGAAGCGTCAGACCAAGTAGATTATCAACCCGTTCCCTCCACTCCGTTGGGAAAGCATGATCTCCTTCCAGCGGCGTCTCGCGCCCACAAGCAACAGGTATTTCAGGTCGGCCTGCCAACGCGACCAAGTTGAGTGCATTTCGTGTCCCTGCAGAGCAATGTGCCTCACCTGCCCCTGTGACAGTAATAGCCTGGACATCTACATCAGACCGTCCCAGAAGATAAAGGATTGCCAACCAATCATCCGCTGCCATGTCCGTATCAATCACAACTGGTTGCGCATCCGCCGCTACCGCATGTGGCGTAATCGGTTCTAACGAAGGAGACGCCGTTCTGACACGTCCAAGTAACAATGCAAGCATCAAACTGCTTGAAATGACCATGATTAGTAATATTGGAGTCTGTTTTCCTTGGTTCACAGGGGTTCGACATACTGCACCGACTAATGCCAGCAAACCGCCGATGAATGTCACATAGATACCTACATCCGTGGCTCTAAGAAAACCGCCATTAGGATCGATCTCGAGAATTCTATAAAAACATCCGACAACCACTAAGACCGCCAATGTGGCCAAGATCGCGCTTGGAATCGAGTATCTTTTCCCTGTTCTTCCCTTCCAAAATACCCCGGTAAGAAGGAGGATAAAACCAATACCACCAGTTATATAGCCACTACCTTCCCAACCTATTTCAATGGCTTCGGAAGCAGGTCCTTCAACGCCATAGAGAACAGGCGCAGATATCCATGGTAAACGTGATCCAATGATAAGAATCAACCCACCAGTAATGATCAGTACCCGACGCACTTGCATATGAGGCTCCTTTCTTAGATGAATGATAGCACATCTGATGCCATGGAGCAGCCTAACTTGCTGTGGAGGGGCGTCTCTTCGACGAGGCCTCGCCAAGCTCAGCCAAGCGGCTCAGGACAGGCCTCGCTCGATTTCGCAGCCACACATCCGTTAAACAGGGCGAGGACGCCTTTTGGCAGCAATTTCAATGATGAGAGTGCGTAGAGCTCTTGCGCGGTCACTTTACCAGCGCCGGACAGGCCAGGTGGAGAAGACGACGGTGATGGCCCAGAAGAAGACCCAGGCCAGCAGGGCGTAGCGCCAGCGACCGAATTTTAGCAGGGGCACAAGCAGGGATGCGGCGGCGATCACCCAGAAGACGGGGCGGGTGAGCAACTGTGGCCACCCGATAGCCGTGCCGTCGGGGGCGAAGACCAGCCAGCGCAGCACCAGGGCGCACACCACTGGCAGTCCGGCGGCGATGACGGCGTCGGCGGTGCCCCAGCCGGCGTGGACCTGCTGCAGTTCGGCGCCCACTTCCTCCACGCCAAAGCGAGCTGCGACCTCCGCCAGCGCAGCGCGCTCGTCCAGCCCTTGTTTCCGAGCCTCTGTCACAGCCTCCTCCAGATGGGAGCGGATCTCCTCCAGCACCTCGTGTTCGGTTTCGCTATCCAGGTCCATCTGAGCCCGAATGCAGGCCAGTACTTGGTCTATCTCCGCAGCGCTCATGTTCTCCCTAGTACAGAGTTGCACAAGTTTGTAGCGATATTGTTTGCTCGCGACGGACCTTAGTCCGGCGGTCTTTCCAGGGCGCGGTCACGACCCCCCCACGATTCAAGGGGCGCACCTTAGTCCACCCGGAGCAGAAAAACGCCGCGAACATACGCAATGGGGTACTAGCCGGGGATGGATTCAGGCTCGGCATGGCCACGTCCTCCAATCACTTGCATCAGCTTTTCGGTGAACGTCGTCCACTCCGCCACCGACTTGGCCAGCACCTTGCGGCCTTTCTCGGTTATGAAGTAATACTTGCGCCGCCTCGAGCCCTCCACTCTACGCCACTCGCTCCGGAGCAGGCCGTCCTGCTCCATCTTGTGCAAGGCGGGGTAGAGAAGGCCCTCTTTCATCTCGAAGTAGCCCTCGCTGCGTCGCTGTAGCTCCTGCGTGATCTGGTAGCCGTACATGGGCTCTTCGCTGAGCAAAGAGAGGATCAGTGTGTTCGTACTTCCTTTGCGAATCTGGTCGT
>CAZRSI010000204.1:0-4788 GCA_964602575.1 uncultured Anaerolineae bacterium | reverse complement strand
AAGAAATCGTACGAGGAGAACCGTCCGGTAAAATTGAGCGAGGTTGGGAACTAGACCCTTGGGGTTTTCAAAACTCCGATGGGCGAAGGTCTCCTGACCGAGCCCCCAAGCCTGCTTCGTCTCGATCCGCCTTGGTCAGAGTCGATCTATGGTGGTAATCCACATGCCTGAGTTCGACATTGCCTTTGGAGATGGGTGAGGGTCTCCCGACCGAGCCCAATCCGCCTCGGTCAGAGACCTTCGGCGATCTAAGATCTAAGAACTAGGATTATTATGGGTGAGTTCGACATCGCTTTTTTGGGACACTATACCAAAGACACTATCGTATTGCCTCACGAAACTAAGACGGTGAGAGGAGGGGCTTTCTACTACGGTGTTCACGTTGCTGTGAGAATGGGGCTGAGGGCTGCGGTCATCACCAGGCTGGCCCAGGAGGACTTCGATGTGGTGGAGGACCTCTCCCGCATGGGTGTGGAGGTGTTTGCCACGCCAACCGCCCAGTCCACCAGCCTGAAGCTGGTCTACCCCACCGAGAACCTCGATCATCGCACAGTCCACATCGTCGGCTTTGCTGGCCCCTTCACCCCGGCGGAGGTAGCCCCCGTTCAGGCTCGCGTTTTCCACATCGGGGCCTCCATCCGAGGCGAGGTGCCACCCCAGGTCATCGAAGCGCTGGCCCGAAAGGAGGCCAGAATCTCCCTGGACGTGCAGGGCTTTGTCAGGGTGAATCGAAGTGGGGAGTTGGTCTACGAGAATTGGCCTGAGGCCGCCTGGATTCTGGGGATGATGGACGTGGTTAAGGCCGATGGGGTGGAGGCGGAGGTGTTGATCGGCACGGGCGACCTGCACGAGGCGGCCAAGGCCCTTGCCGCGCTTGGCCCCCAGGAGGTTGTTCTGACCAACAGGCAAGGAGTATTGGTTTACGCTGATGGTTGCTTCTATTCAGCGCCGTTCCGCACCAGGGGCATGAAGGGCCGCACCGGCCGGGGAGATACCTGCATCGCTGCTTACCTTTGCAAACGGTTAACCGCGTCGCCTGCTGAGGCCACCATTTGGGCAGCGGCTCTTACCAGCCTGAAAATGGAAAAAGAGGGACCCTTTAATCAAGAGATCAGTGAGGTTGAAGAGTTGGTTAGAAAAGAATACTCAAAGGAGATGTAAATGACTGAGAAAGAATTGCCAGAGGGACTGTTGCCTACCGATCAGCCGGACCTGTTTTTTGAAGATAACGCTGTTGGTCGGCTGAAAAAAGAGATATGGGACGCCAGCGATGAGGAGATAGATGCTATTCTGGCCGAGTACGGCATCCCCTCGCCGGTCGAATGGGGCAAACCTGGCTCCTACATCCAAACCACCGTCCGCTGGCAGGTCGAGGAGAATCGGCGCCGGAACGACATCGTTTTTATCCCCGTGGGTTGCACCGAGCTCCATGGCCGGCACCTGGCCAGCGCGTCGGATACGCTGTACGTCAGCCAGATATGCGAGGCGGTGCGCCGCTACACTGCTAAGCGAGGCGCCCCCGTCAACCTGGCCTTGCCGCCCCTCATGTATGGCGCTCACCCCTACCATCACCTGGGTATGCCGGGCACGGTGGTAATCCGCGAGAATGTGGTGCGGGAGTTGATGATGGACGTGATGCTGGGACTGTGGAACGACGGCTTCCGCAAGCAGATCATCGTCAACAATCATGGGCAACTGTGGGTGTTGGAGTCGGCAGTGCAGCAATTCATGAAGCGCTACCAGCTCCCCGGCATTTTCCGAGTGATTGACTGGCACCGCGCAGTGCGCGAGTTCTTCCGCACCAAGGAGAGGGGCGGCAAGTGGGACACCAACTTCGTCCACGCCGACGAGTCGGAGACCTCGCTGGGTCTGTTGCTCCATCCCGAAATGGTGGACATGCGCTACGCAGTGGACACCGAGGGGAAAAGCTACCTGCCCGAGGGTCACTTCGACAAGTCGGTGGACCCCTTTGGGCGCCCCAGCCGCTGGTCTGAGGGCGAGGGCCACTTTGCCATTGAGATCGCTGCCACGCCGGAAGGGGTGGTGGGCAAGGCCACCAAGGGTTCGGCGGAGAAGGCCAAGCGCCCGGTGGCGGCCATCCTGCGCTACCTGACGCTGGTCAACGACCAGATTCTGGAGGCTTTCCCGCCTGGCACCGTGCCGCCGGTGGAAGAGGTGACCTTGCGCAGTGCCGAGGAGATGGAGCCCTACTTGAAAGAGCCGCTGAGTGAGGGGTGGAAGCCGGTATATGGGCTGCCACGGATCGGACAGGGCACGGAGTTGTAAGGACAAGGGAACGAGGTAGTACCTGTCTCTGGTCCTTGATCGCTCATCACTCCTGACCCTGGAGCAGACATTTTATGAAATTGAGCATTGTCCTATCCACCCACGCCGCTCAATTCCAGGCCGTAGCCTTCAAAGGCGACTTCGAGGCCAACGTGGCCAAAATCGCGGGCTGGGGCTACGACGGCGTGGAGTTGGCCATCCGTGACCCAAAACTGGTGGACGCCGACGAACTACTGCGCGTCGTATCGGCTTATCACCTGGAGGTGCCGGCCATTGGCACTGGCCAGGCTTGGGGCGAGGAGGGGCTGTCGTTCACTGACCCCGACCCGGAAGTACGTGAGGCAGCCATCCAACGGGTGTGCGACCACGTGCCTTTCGCGGCCTGTGCCAACGCCGTGATCATCATCGGCCTGCTGCGCGGCATCGTGAAGCCCGGCGTAAGCCACGATCAGGCCTACACCTGGCTCGTCGAGGCGTTGCAGCGCTGCGCAGCAGCCGCCGCGCCCCACGGCGTGCGCCTGGCGCTGGAGCCCATCAACCGTTACGAGACCACTCTCATCAACAACGTCGAGCAAGGGTTGGCCCTCATCGAGGATGTGGGCGCCGACAACTTCGGCCTGCTGCTGGATACCTTCCACATGAACATCGAGGAGCCGGTGATCGAGGACAGCATTAGGGCGGCGGGTGGCCACGTTTTCCACTTTCACGTGGCCGACTCCAACCGCTGGTATCCTGGCGCCGGCCACCTGGACTTCAAATCCATCCTAGATGTTCTCTTCGCCACTGGCTACCATGGCTTCATCTCCGGCGAGTTCATGCCCCTACCCGATGCCGATACTGCGGCTCAGCGCAGCCTTGCCTACCTGCGCCAGATCGAGCCATGACCCACCCCAAGCAGCCCGGAAACTGTACGACGTGTACTATCCCCATTTGACCGATGACCAATACCCAATACTCGATAACTGATAACCAGCTGGAACAACTGACCGGCCTCACGATCTATCTGAATTCAGTAGTGGAGGCCGATGGCATCACCTACTTCCTGGCCCGCAGCGACGAGGGCAAGTGCCTGGGCATCATGGGTGACCCGACCGGTTTCGAGGGACAGCGCCGGGACAGCATCACCTTGTGCCCTCTGACGGCAGCCAATGCGGCTACCCTGCGTGAGAAACTCCCCTGGCTGCGGCCACAGCCCCTGGGACTGCAAACTTCGGCCGGCTTAGGCGACCGCCTGGGGCTAGCAACGCCGGGGCACGTGCGGGCAGTGCGCAAAGTCACTGGCATCGCGCCCATCTTCGCCCAGCAGTCCATGCGCGAGAACGCGCGCACCGGTCGCACGCCCCAGCAGGTAATGGACGACGCGATGTGGGGGGTGTTTCAAGAGGGCTGGCGTCAGCCGTGGGGGGCGGACGCCGACCACCTCAAGACCACCGAAGACATTGACCTCTGCGTGGCCGCCGGCTACACCTTCTTCACCATTGACCCTGGCGATCACGTGGACAACAAAGCCCACGCCGCTCCCTTGGAGGTTCTAAAGGGCAAAATCCATGCCTTGCCCTGGGACGAGCTGGAGGATACGCCGGAGGGATTGCACACCCGCTACCTGAATCGCCACTTCGAGGTAGAGGACTTTGCCCTGGGGTTTGACCAGACCACGCTGGCGCGGGCGGCTGCCAAGTACGGCCGGGCCATTGCCCACACTGTCCGTATGTACCGCCATCTGGCTGCCCAGACCGAGAACTTTGAGTTGGAGATGTCGGTGGACGAGACGGAGACGCCGACCTCGATTGAGGAGCACTTTTTCATTGCCAGCGAGCTCAAGCGGCTGGGCGTGCACTGGGTGAGCCTGGCCCCTCGTTACATCGGCCGCTTCGAGAAGGGTGTGGATTACATTGGCGACCTGAAAGCGTTCGAGACCGAGATCGCCAGGCACGCGGCCATTGCCCGTGTCCTGGGGCCATACAAGCTCAGCATCCACTCTGGCTCGGATAAGTTCAGCATCTATCCCATCGTGGCCCGGCACACTCGTGGACTGGTGCACCTCAAGACGGCCGGCACCAGCTACCTGGAGGCCCTGCGGACCATTGCCAGCATTGACCCCGAACTCTTCCGCGAGATTTTGATTTTCGCCCGCCGGTGGTATAATAAAGATAGGGCCACATATCATGTCTCCGCCGATCCGGCCAGGATGCCATCCCCCGACGTGCTGAGGGATAGCGAACTGACCGACGTGCTTGATACATTCGACGGACGACAAGTACTGCACGTGACCTTCGGCTCGGTGCTGACGGCGTGCAACCCAGATGGTTCGTACCGCTTCCGTGATCGGTTGCTGGCCACGCTGGCGAAGAATGAAGAGGCATATTATGCGACCCTAGAGGCGCATTTCCGGAGACACTTGACACCTTTCAAAAAGGAAGCAAGGGATGAACGTGCGTGATGCGACTGTCGCTAAGATTCAACAGCTACCCGAATCCCTGGTTCAGGAAGTGAGTGATTTTA
>CAZRSI010000203.1:0-4797 GCA_964602575.1 uncultured Anaerolineae bacterium | reverse complement strand
TCCTCCCCCGTCCAGGTGTAGAGGTCGAGGGTGCGGTACGGCTCGGCGTCGTTGGGGATGGCAACCCTGAGCACGATTTCAGCGGGTGTCTGTCCCCGCCAGGCGATTTGGTACAGGGGGCTTTTCATCTCCAGCTTAGCAGGCATGGCATCTCGCGCCGTCAGCAACTCTTTTCCGGCCCGACCCTCCAGGAAGTCGAGGCGTGGCACAGAGGTGAGCCTGACCTTAGCCCGACCCGTCAGCGCAGCGGCAGGGACCTCCAGGCGAGTGCCGTCGGGGTCTTGCACCCATCGGTTGTCCTGGTTGATGGCGGTGTAGCCAGTTTCCAGGATACGGTCTTTGAGCGAGATAGGTGGGAGAAACAAAGCAGCCAGAATCAGCAAAGGGATCAGCACGAAGTTGACAACGCGGCCGATCCACTTTTTCGTCGTCACTGTAATGATGGTATCTGACAAAGAATTCGGGGTCTCTTCCATACGAGATACTCCCTCCTTACTTATAAAAATGTGAGACCAAAGGTCTCCCAGCACGACAGCTATTTTATCACAATAGAAACCTTTTGGCAAATATCAACCAGTCAGGGCTTGCGTAGTGGTTCATCATCGTGGGGTAGCAGGTCGTTCGGCTGAGCTCAGGCCGAAGCCAATCGCACTGGCCGTAGTTGCCACAAAAAAGGAGGCCGGCGGATGATCCGCCGGCCTCCTTCCCTCAATCTGCAACGCTATTTTACCACCAAAACGGTCTTTTGTCCAACTTTAGTCTTGACAGGGCCTGCGCAGCAGGTCGGAGGGTGTGGGGAGTGTCCCCCCAATACCCCCTCTTCTCGTCGCCAATGTGGGACATTGGCCCAGTCAGCCCCGCCCTGAGGAGGAAAAAGTGGGGTTGAGGGGGTACCCCTCAAGCTCCCCAGGCTTCGCTGCGCACGCCCTTAGCCCCAGACGCTGTTTGCATAAAAAGGAGTCTCCTTGTATAATAGCTTCCGCATCTCGATCAGTTCATTCATGATCTTTGTAGTGAGGAGGACACTTGGATTACAGGCGATCAGGTTTTGTCATCATCATAATTACGGTCTTGCTGGCGAGTTGTGGGCCGAAAGGGGCTCCCGTCGGCGAGGGAATAACGCCCGTACCGACCAACACGGCTGTGCAGGAGACGATTCCACTTCCACCAACTCCGACAACAGCCGAACCGACCCCGACACCGACTTTTAAACAACCCCTGGCGGCCAAGGTGAATGGTCAGCCCATCCTCCTG
This sequence comes from uncultured Anaerolineae bacterium, assembly GCA_964602575.1. Taxonomy (GTDB): domain Bacteria; phylum Chloroflexota; class Anaerolineae; order VGOG01; family VGOG01; genus CAZRSI01. The sequence goes on along the minus strand of CAZRSI010000203.1, from coordinate 3,543 downwards.
GCCGATTATCAGGAGGAGATGGCCAGGTTCGAGGCGGCCATGGCGGGGCAGGGCTTCGATCTGGAGAGCGAAGAGGGACGGGCGAGGCTGGCCCAAATGCGCCGCCAGGTTCTGGACTCGATGATCGAGCGGGTGCTCATCGAGCAGGCGGCTGCTAGGGAAGGCGTGACCGCTTCTGAGGAGGAGCTGGAGTCAATAATCCAGGAGAGCATCGAGGAAGGGGGAGGACAGGCAAGCTTCGAAGAATGGTTGCAGAGCAGCGGGCTGACTTATGAAGATTTCAGGGAGGCGATTCGCTTCCAATTGCTGGCTCAGAGCATCTTCGAGCGAGTGACAAGCTCTGTTCCAACCACTGCCGAGCAGGTGCACGCTCGGCATATCCTGGTAGAGACAGAGGAGGAAGCCCAGGCCATTTTGGCCAAATTGCAGGCAGGGGAGGATTTTGCGGCCCTGGCCAGGGAGCTGTCTCAAGACGAGAACACCAGAGAGGCAGGAGGCGATTTGGGCTTCTTCTCGCGCGGCCAGTTGATCTGCCCTGAAGTGGAAGAGGCAGCCTTCGCCCTCCAGCCAGGTCAGATCAGCGGGGTGGTGCAGAGCCAGTTTGGCTACCACATTGTTCAGGTTTTGGAAAAAACCCCCGATCGCCCTCTTCCACCGGAACTGCTAAACGCTTTAAAGGAACAAGCTTTCGCTCGCTGGATGCAAGAGCAGTGGGATAATGCCACTATCGAACGGTTTGTTGATTAGATACTGATGTGGGGGGAAAATGCCTAAGATTGCTATCACTGGTAAGGGAGGAGTAGGCAAAACCACTCTAACTAGTTTGCTGGCCTACATCTATGCCCAGCGAGGTCATAAAGTGTTGGCCATTGATGCTGATCCCAACGCCAACCTGGCTGCGGCGCTGGGCATGCCACCCGAAATAGCCGATAAGATCGTGCCTATCGCCGAGATGGAGGCACTCATCTACGAGCGGACCGGGGCCAAGCCGGGGGAATACGGCGGCTTCTTCAAGCTGAACCCCCGTGTGGACGACATCCCCGACCGCTTCTCGGCCGACTGGCGCGGCGTGCGGCTGCTGGTGATGGGCACCATCAAGGGGGGTGGCACCGGCTGTGTCTGTCCTGAGAGCGCGCTGCTCAAGAACCTGGTAACCCACCTGTTTTTGCAGCGCACCGAAGTGGTGATAATGGACATGGAGGCCGGCATCGAACATCTGGGGCGGGGCACGGCTAAGGCCGTGGACGCCATGATCGTCGTCGTCGAGCCCGGCCGGCGCAGCCTGCAGACCGCCCGCACTATCTCTCGTCTGGCTGCCGACATCGGCATCGAAGAAGTCTATATTGTGGGGAACAAAGTGCGGGATCAGGCCGACCAGAACTTCATCGCTGAGAACCTCCCTGAGTTCAAGATCCTGGGTTTCCTTTCCGAGAGCCCTCTGGCCATCGAGGCCGACCGCCGTGGCGTGGCGGTCTTCGACCTAGATCCTCAGATGGTGAAAGAGGTCGAAGCCATCGCCGACAACATATTCAACTGAAGAGTGACAAAAGAGCCTCGCCCTGATTGCCTGGGGCGAGGCTCCTAATTTTGATTCGCAGACCAAATCAATCAGATGTCTCGATGACATCATCAATGGGGTAGGCGAACATGATACGGGTTGTTTGCCGAAAGCCGACCTTTTTCCAGAAGCCTACCTCGCCGGGCACAGTCACGGCCAAAGAGGAGGCCCCTCGCTCTTTGAACCGTTTAGCGATCTCTCGCACCAAAGCCCTGCCGATGCCGCAACGCTGGTAATCGGGGTGTACCGAGGCGATGTGAATGATGGCTCTGGAACCATCGTAGACTCCTCTAATGAACCCCACTACCTTGTAGTCCTCTTCAGCCACCAGGAATTCGGCAGCTTGACACTGATGCACCTTCAGCATGGCCTCAGGGCCGTCAACCTCGGGATGGCCATATTGCTGATTGGCCTTCAAGATCTCCACTATGGGGTAAACATCGCTGGGCACAAAGTCTCTGATTCGCATTCTTTTGCCTCCCCTTCTTTGCTGCAAGTAATTATACCAGGTTTCAGCAGCTCTGGCAAAATGGAGTAACTGTTTTTTTAGTTTGATTTAGATAGAAATCTGTTGTATAATAAGATTTAATCTTACGACATTGAACTCCCTTGAGCAGCGGTAGCAGGTCAATCAGGAGGTAATCCATGTCTCCAGTGGACGAATCCCATTTCCCCAAGTACATCTTTGGCCTACACGATCCTGGCGGTGAGTATTTGATGGTCGAGAAGCAAAAGCAGGGTTGGGTATTGATCACCGAAGAGCTGGGTACGGACCCTCATGGCCCAGGTGGGCCAGATTATACATACCTGTCCAATCAGGGCCTGGGGGTCATCGTGCGCCTCAATCATGGATACTTCGAAAAGGGCACCATCCCCCACTCCAGCCGCTACGATGACTTCGCCCAGCGCTGTGGCAACTTCGTGGAGGGATCCAAAGGCTGCCACATCTGGATCATCGGTAACGAGCCTAACGTGTCCTGGGAGAGACCAGGAGGACCCAACGGCGAGGTCATCACGCCAGAGCTCTACGCTCGCTGCTTCAAGAAGTGCCGGGACAATATCCGCTCTCGGCCGGGGCGGGAGAACGATCAGATTGTAGTAGCTGCGGTGGGCCCCTGGAATATTGACACCAGGTATCCCGAAAACCCAACCGGCGATTGGGTGAAGTACTTCCGCCATATCCTGGAACGCCTGATTGGCCAGTGCGACGGCATTGCTCTCCATACTTACACCAACGGCTACGCCCTCGATTTCATCACCAAGGATTACTGGCACGGCGCGCCTGGTTACACTCACTTGCGCTATCAATTCAGGACCTATATTGATTTCATGAACGCCATCCCAGAAGAAATGCGCCACTTGCCCGTTTACATCACCGAGACAGACCAGAACCTGGAGTGGAAAGACGAACCGGGCTCCAGGTGGGTGCAAACAGCCTACGAGGAGATCAATCGTTGGAATAGCGACCCCTCCAATCAGCCCATCCAGGCCCTTATCCTCTATCGCTGGCCTCTGGTCCACGATCAACCCCAGTGGGCCATCAGCACCCGACCTCACATCATAAATGACTTCAAGGCAGCCATGGACCACGAGTACCGCGTACGACTGCCAGGTATCCCTGTTTACAAAGCAGGTTGGTTAGGTATAGAGATGCCCACTACTATGGCGCCTGGTGAGACTGTTACGGCAACGGTGCGGCTCAAAAACGATGGCAACATCACCTGGGTGCGGACAGGCGACCACAGGGTGCGATTGGGCTACCGCTGGTACACCTCCACGGGACAGGAGTTAGACCTGGCAGACATCAGGATCTCGCTACCGTTCAATGTGAAGCCGGGCTGGCTGGTGGTATTTGAAGAGGCCAGGGTGCAGGCTCCGCCAACGCCAGGCAGTTACATTCTCCGTTGGGATATGGTGGTGGAGCCAGACAACTGGTTCTGGAAGAAAGGTTCCCCCAGGGAAGACATCCGCGTGGAAGTTCGGGC
>CAZRSI010000202.1:0-4885 GCA_964602575.1 uncultured Anaerolineae bacterium | reverse complement strand
TTTTTCAATGTGCTCAAAAGTGTAAACCTATCTCAGCGGGAAAATGAACCATCCCGAGTGAACCATACAGTTTCGGTAACATTTTTCGTGAATGAATGCGCCTTCTTGACAAAAACACAAGGTGGTTATAGAATGTTTTTGATGTTTTACCGTAGGCTCAGTGTTATAGTAAGCGTGATATTGCTTTGTCTGGCCCTTTCCTTGGTGGTCGAGTGGCCAGCAGAAGCCTGGCCCTTTGCTGCCTTGGGTTCGCCTCTGGCGGCTCGCCTCTTCCAGGCCTGGCTGGCAGCCGTGTTGCTAACCGGTATGGCCTGTAGCGGCACTGTCTCTATCCTGCGTCTCCATCCTCTAGCTCAGAAAGGCCAACTTCCCCACACTTTCGTTTTCTGGATTCTCCCCGCTCTGGCAACGCTGTTAGCAGCGGTCCTCCTACCGCGAGCTTCCAGTCCTATCCACGCATTGGGTGGCTTGGCTGTGACAGGCATTGCACTTCCTCTGATCATTGCTGGCGAGTACCACACCATTGATCCTAACGCCAAAGGCCACCAAATCGCCCGCTTAGGCCTGAACTTCGCTGCCTACGCCATCGCTCTCGTGCTATTCGCGGCTATCCGTCAGAGTAGAGCGCACGAGTTCCTGCTAGGATTGGCAACTCTGGGGGGAAGCGGCCTGCTGGCCCTGGACCTGCTATACGCTGCTCGGCAGAACCTGAAGCAAACTGGCCTACACGCGCTAATCGTGGGCTTAGTTATGGGCGAAATTGTATGGGGGCTGAGCTATGTACGAATGAGCAATCTGACTGCGACGATCTTATTGTTGCTCATCTTCTACCTGGTCACTGGCCTGGCTCGGCAGGGGCTTTTGGGCTCCCTGGGCCGGCGAGTCCTCATCGAGTTCGCTGCAGTGGCACTGATAGGCCTGGCCCTCCTCCTCAGGTACGGTCCCTGAAGACCAAAAGACCCTAAGGGTTTGGGAAACCCTTAGGGTCTTTTCGACGCTTCAAAGCTCGACCTCGATCCCCAGCCCCCGTGCCTCGGCCTGTGTCAGCACCGCCCGAGCCACTGAAACGTCCTGCACAGCATTGCCCACCGACTTGAAGAGGGTGACCTCCTCAGAGCTTTCGCGCCCTGCTTTAAGCCCCGCAACAATCTCTCCCAATTCGGCATGGATGTGATCTTCGGAGATCAGTCCCTGACGAATGGGAATGAGCAGGTCGCCTGTCTCGGCCAGGCATCCCTCCCGCGAGCCCACCACCAACTTGGCCCTGCGGACGGTCTCTCCTGGAACCTCCTGCATCTCTGGTGTGAAGGAACCAACGGCATTGACGTGAACACCTGGCTTTAGATCTGCATCGGCAAAGACAGGGGTTTGGGAAGTAGTGGCGGCGCAGATAACGTCGGCTTCCCGAGCAGCCTCTGCTGGCAAGGAGGCCACTCTGAGATCGGTCGGAACCCGGTCCTTTCCCGCCATCTCTTGGACGTAGCGCTCCGCTGCCTGGGGGTTGACGTCGTATACCCAAACCCTTTCGATGTCCCGCACCGCGCAGACCGCCAACAGTTGGGTGCGCCCCTGGGCTCCGGCGCCAAAGATGGCCGCCACCTTGGCGTCTTTTCTGGCCAACAAATCGGTGGCTGCCCCCGAAGCCGCTCCTGTACGCAACGCTGTAAGATAAGTGCCGTCCATCACCGCCATCGGCCGCCCGGTGGTGGCTTCTACAACCACCATTAGGGCAAAAACGGTAGGGATCCCCATCTTCAGGTTATGAGGGAAGACAGAAGCGATCTTTACCCCCAGGTCATCGCTCTCGGAGAGGTAAGCGGGCATGAAGAGCGCCACCCCCTCGTGCTTCTCCACCGGCAATTGGGTGCGCACGGGCACCACCGCCTTACCCGTTGAAAGCTGGGCGAAGGCTCCCTTGACAATCTCGATGGCCTCCCGCATGGGAACGGCTTGTTGGACGTCCTGTTTTGAGAGTACCCGTAGTTTCATCAATTCCTCCTTGGGCTATTGGTCTGACCATACTTAAATTATGACAGCGAATTTCGAGGATTTACCGAATTCCTCCTCGCGAACTCGATGGATCCCTTCAATTCGCTGTCATATCCGCCCAACGAGACTGCACAGGGCTAAGGGTCCCCCTCCAGCAGGCTCAGGGCATGCTTCGGGGCTGGATCGAGCCCACAGGGCTTTTGTTCTTTCAGCCCGGAGCTTCAGTTCGGGCAAATTCTTGAATGTTACTCCTCGCCCAGATACGCCTTCCTCACCCGCTCGTCGCGCATCAGCTCCCTGGCCGAACCCGTCAGCACGATGCGGCCGGTCTCCAGCACGTAGCCCCTGTCGGCCAAACGGAGGGCGGCGCGGGCGTTCTGCTCCACCAACAGGATGGTTACTCCTCCCTCGTTGATCTCCCTGATGGTCTCAAAGATGGCCCGCACAAGCATGGGAGCCAACCCCAGCGAGGGCTCATCCAGCATCAACAGCCTGGGCCTAGCCATCAGCGCCCGCCCGATGGACAGCATCTGCTGCTCCCCACCAGAGAGGGTGCCCGCGATCTGGTTCTTCCGCTCCTCCAAACGGGGAAAAAGCTCGAATACCCTCCTGCGGTTCTCCTCGATGGCCTTCCTATCGCTGCCCAGGCTATAGGCCCCCATGTTCAGGTTCTCCTGCACGGTCAAGGTGGTAAACACCTTGCGCCCCTCGGGAGCCTGGGAGATACCCAGGTTCACAATCTGGTGAGCAGGCACGCCATTGAGCACCTGACCGTCGAAGACAATTCGCCCCTCGCGGGGGGTAAGCAATCCTGAGATCGTCCTGAGGGTGGTGGTTTTACCCGCCCCATTGGCCCCGATCAGGGTAACGATTTCGCCTTCCTCGACCTCCAGCGAAATGCCCTTCAAGGCATGCACATGTCCGTAGTATGAATGAAGGTTTTCAATCTCTAACAGAGCCATCTCTTACTCTTCCTTGCCTAGATAGGCCTCGATAACCCGTGGATTGCTCCGCACCTCGGCCGGGGTTCCCTCAGCGATCTTCTCCCCATTGTCCAAAACGATGATCCGATCCGAGATACCCATCACCACCTTCATGTCGTGTTCGATGAGAAAGATAGTGATCCCCGAATCACGGACCTGACTGATCAATTGCATCAACTCCTTGGTCTCTTGCTCATTCAGGCCCGCCGCTGGCTCGTCCAAGATAAGGAGCTGAGGGTCAGTGGCCAGCGCCCGAGCGATTTCCAGACGCCGCTGATCGCCATAAGGCAGGTTCTTGGCCAGCTCCGCTCGCTTCTCGTACAGCCTCATAAACTTCAAAAGGCGTTCCGCTTCTTCACGAATCCGCTGCTCCTCGAGTTGCTGGCTCCTGGGCTGGAATATCGCTCCTAGCAAACCGGCCCTGGTGCGGCAGTGCCGCCCCGCCATGACGTTCTCTATCACCGTCAGGTTGCGGAACAGGCGGATAGTCTGAAAGGTCCGTCCAATGCCCAGTTCGGTGATCGAATGGGGCCTCAGGCCCAACAGACTCTGTCCGTTCAGACGGATTTCCCCCTCGTCCGGCGGATAGATGCCACTGATCAGGTTGAAAACAGTGGTCTTCCCCGCCCCGTTAGGCCCGATCATACCCAGGATTTCACCTTCGTTGACCTCGAAATCCAACTGGTTAACCGCAGTGAGGCCGCCGAAGGTCTTGGTAAGATTACGCACTTCTAACAGAGCCATGTCCTACCTCTGGTGGATATTGGATATTCGATATTTGAAGTTTGAGCTTTGAACTTCAGCCCGCCTCTTTGGCCAGCTCCAGCTCGCGGCGAAAGCGTTGGCTGGGCCAGAACCCTTCAGGGCGAACGATCATCATAACGATCATGGCCACGCCGAACATCAGCATACGCCACTGCTGAACGTTTAGCAGCACCTCCCGCAGCAGTTCCGGGAGGACGATCATACCAAGGGTGCCCACCAGCACCCCAGGGATGGACCCTATGCCACCCAGCACCACGATACAGAACATAATGCACGATTCCCAGAAGGAGAACGTCTCCGGGGCGATGACCGTCACCCAACTGGCGTACAATCCCCCAGCCATCCCTGCCCAGGCGGCCCCAATGGCGAAGGCTAGTAGCTTCACGTGCACGGTATCAATGCCCATGATCTCGGCGGCCAGCTCGTCCTCGCGCACACAAGTCCAGGCCCGGCCAAGACGTGAGTTCTCCAGCCGCCGCATGGCAAAAACGGTGAAGGCCACGAAAGCCAAGAAAAAGTAATAATAGTGAATTTGCTGGCGGAAGATGAAGCCCAGAAACTGAGGTCTGGCAATGCCCATGATGCCATTAGGCCCGCCGGTGATCGTCAAATCGGTGAGCCAACTCGCTAGAAAACCAAGGCCAGGGAGCTTCGCCAGGAAAACGAGGCTGCTGGCATCATTGCGCAGTGCGATGCGCACAATCTCCCCGAAGCCAATGGTCACCACGCACAGATAGTCACCCCGCAGGTGCAGGATGGGACGGCTGATGAGGATGCCGAAGATGGCGGCTACCAGGGCGCTGAGAGGCAGGAGCACCAAGACGGGCACACCGTAACGAGTGTTCAGGATGGCCGTCGTGTATGCACCCATGGCGTAGAAAGCGGCGTGGCCTAACTGGAAGAGCCCGGCATAGCCTAGAATAATGTTGAGGCTCAGGCCCAGCAAGGCGTAGATAAAGAAGAAATTAGCCACCTGAATCCACCGGTTATTGCGCACAATCAGCGGGAACAGGAGTACAAATACGAGCATCACAAGTTGTGAGCGTCCTGCAATGAATCCTCTTGCCCGAGCGAGGGACTCCTTCATAAGGCCCTCCTGTTTCATAACTTCTCCGCCACCCGCTCGCCCAATAGACCCCTAGGGCGTA
>CAZRSI010000201.1:0-4939 GCA_964602575.1 uncultured Anaerolineae bacterium | reverse complement strand
AACTTAAAGATAATCCTCGGTAGCTCAAGTGGTAGAGCGGCCGGCTGTTAACCGGTTGGTTGTAGGTTCGAGTCCTGCCCGAGGAGCCATAGGGAGCGGGAGGAAATTCCCGCTCCTTGTTTATGTTGAATACCTTGCTAAAGGGGTGAAACCATCCATGTTATTTGAGCCAGGCCAGATCGCTAGCCTTGAACTCAAGAATCGGTTGGTTCGCTCCGCTACGGCGGAGAAAATGAGCGACAAAGAGGGCCGGCCCGAGCAAGCAATGTTAGACCTTTACGCCGAATTGGCTCGGGGCGGCGTAGGGCTTATCATCACTGGCCACGCCTTTGTTCATGAGAGCGGCAAAGCCCACCCAACAATGACTGGCATCCACCGAGACGACCTTATCCCCTCGCTACAAGCTCTGGCCAACATCGTACATCAGGAAGGTGGCAAAGTGGTTGTGCAGATCAACCATGCGGGCCGTCAGACCTCAGAGGAGATAATCGGTCGGACTCCGGTGGCTCCCTCACCAGTGCCCCAGGTCAAAGGAGGGTCTCGGCCCCATGAACTGACGGAGGCAGAAATCGAGGAGTTGATCGCCGCCTTTGGCAGGGCTGCAGGTCGAGCTAAAGAAGCTGGTTTCGATGGCGTTCAGCTACACGGCGCCCATGGCTATCTGATCAACCAATTCTGCTCGCCAGCCAGCAATTGGCGGCGCGATCGGTGGGGTGGCAGTCCTGCCCGGCGGCTGCGGTTTCTCGAGGAAGTGGCCGGAGCAGTGCGAGATGAGGTGGGAAGCGATTATCCGGTGCTCATCAAGCTGGGCATTCAGGATTTCGTGCGAGATGGGATGACATTGGACGATGGTCTCGAAATCGTGCGCCACCTGGCCGATTGGGGCATTGATGGTGTGGAGATCAGTTGTGGGATAGGTGGGACTAGCAGTCGGAAGGACATTCTGAGGCCGGAGCAGGAGGCTTATTTCTTGCCCCAGGCCCGGCGAGCGCGGGAGGTGACCGACTTGCCCATCATCCTGGTGGGAGGGATGAGATCGCTCGAGGTTATGGAAAGCATTCTTCAGGAGGGTGCGGCCGATTTTATCTCTATGTCGCGGCCTTTGATCCGAGAGCCCGACTTGCCCAAGCAGTGGCAGGAAGGCCGTACCGAACGGGCTGCCTGTATATCTTGCAACAACTGCTGGCCTGGGCCAGGCGAATACGGCATCGCCTGCCGCGCACCCGACAGAACTTCCGCTGACTAATGGGTATGCGCAGCGAAAGCCTGGGGAGTACGAAGGGTGCCCCCTCGTCTCTCCTCTCCCCCGAATGTTGGGACCTGCGCCCAACCGCTATGCAAACCCCTAACGCGAGTTCTTGACGAAACCAAGAAGCTGTGCTATACTGGGTTTAACATCACACAACAAACTCGCGGGAGAGCAAGGCCAATGTTGGACATGAAGTTGAAGTGTTACGTCCTAAGTCCGACGTCCTAGGTACAGCGTGGTGTAAGCTCGATCCTCGGATCTAGAACTTCGGACGTAGGACGTGAGACGTAGGACGCAAGAAGGAGATTACGTGGAAAAAGCACCGAGTATCTCAGAATGGAGATCTCTTTATCAGGCAGCTGTAGATTTCAAAAAGATCGAGGCCTGGACCTGGATGTACGATTCAGATGTCTTCGGGGTGCAGGATCCGGTCAGCGGGGAGATCGGCTATTGTTGCGTCATGGGTGCCTTGGGGAAAATGTTTGCGCTGGCTGTCTACCTGGGTAGCGAGGGATTGGAGAGCTATATGCGAATCGCCTCTGAGCCTCCCCTGAACCCGTCCGAAGCCTTTGAAGAGATGATGCTACAGAAATGCCTGATGGCTTCTTTCGTAAGCAGAGACGAACTGACGAAGGAAGACCGCCAGGTGATCAAAAGCCTGGGATTGAAATTCCGGGGGAGAAACGCCTGGCCGCAGTTCCGCAGCTATCGGCCAGCATACTTTCCGTGGTACCTGACAGCCGAGGAGGCCAGATTTCTCACTCTGGCACTGCAGCAGGCGAAGGAAGTTTGTCTCCGTTTTAAAGAAGATCCCGCGCTATTCAACCCGCCTCAGGAGGAACTCTGGTTTGTCAGAGTGCCGGAGCAAACCAAAGAGGGTCTTGTATGGCAAGATGCCTGGTTAGAGCCTGCCTTGCTAGAAGAAGAGCTCCCCGACGTGCCAGTGGACGAACTCCGCCTGGCCAGGCTTAAGAAGGCGGCCCTGTTGATGGATGCTGTTTGGGAAATGGACTTCTTTCTCTCGCCCACCGCTGTGCAAGATAAGGAAGATGAAAGACCATACTACCCCTATATGATGATGGCGGTGGATCACGAATCGGGCTTTGTTTTCGGCGTAGACCTGGCTTCCCCCGAAACCTATCTGGAGAAGTTCCCTGAACGATTTCTGGCTCTGGCCGAAAGGTTGAAACGCCTACCAGCCGAGATATGGGTCAAGAAGGAGGACGCTTACGATTTGTTGGAACCCCTCACCTCTTGCCTCGGCATCGAACTGTATCTGGTGGACGAATTAGAAGCCCTGGAGGAGGCTCAGGTTGCCTTTGCCCAGTACATGGGCGTGCCCGACTTATCGTGGTGATCCACCGTTCACGTGCAAATAATCCAGGCTTTAGAAGCCTGAGAAAAGATGTCAAAGGAGGACATGAGCATGGCAGACAAACTGGCTTTCATCAACGAGGATGTGGCTCAGTTGAAAGAGCAGGGGTTGTTCATCAACATCCGCACCATGGAGTCGCCTGTAGGTGCCTGGATGACGGTGGACGGCAAGCGGGTACTCAACTTCTGCACCAACAACTATCTGGGCCTGGCTAACCATCCCAAACTCAAAGAGGCAGCCAAACGAGCCATTGATGAGTGGGGCGTCGGCCCGGCAGCGGTGCGCACCATCGCGGGCACCCAGAAGCTGCACCTGGAGCTGGAGCGGCGCATCGCCGAGTTCAAAGGTGTGGAAGCTTCCATGTTTGTGCAAGGCGGCTTCATGGCCAATCAAATCGCTATTCCCGCCCTGGTGGGCCGCGAGGACGTGATCTTCTCCGACCGACTCAACCATGCCTCCATCATTGATGGCTCCCGACTATCGCGAGCCACCATCATTATCTATGAACACTGCGATCCGGAAGACGCCGAGCGCAAGATCAAGGAGAACATCGGCAAGTATCGCCGGGGCTTGCTGGTCACCGATGGGGTATTCAGCATGGATGGCGACATCGCTCCCCTGGACAAGCTGTACGAAGTGGCCGAGAGGTATGGTGTTATGACCATGGTGGACGACGCCCACGGCGAGGGGGTGTTGGGCCGGGGCGGGCGGGGCATCGTGGATCACTTCGGCCTGCACGGCAAGTTCGACGTGGAGATGGGGACATTCTCCAAAGCTTTCGGTGTGGTCGGGGGGTCGCTTTCGGGCAAGAAGGTGATCATTGACTACCTGCGCCAGAAGGGCCGTCCCTTCCTTTTCTCCAGCGCCACCACCCCTGCCGACACCGCTGCCTGCCTGGCCGCCATTGACCTGCTGGAGGAGTCCACCGAGTTGGTGGACAAGCTGTGGGAGAACACCCGCTACTTCAAGGCCGAGATGCAGAACCTGGGCTTCGACACCGGCAAGACAGAAACGCCCATCGTGCCCGTAATGCTGGGAGAGGCCCCACTGGCCAAGAAGTTCTCAGCACGGCTGTTTGAGGAAGGAGTGTTCGCCATGGCTTTGGGGTTCCCCACCGTGCCCCGGGGGGAGGCCCGCATCCGCGTTATGAACACCGCTGCCCACAGCCGGGAGGATCTGGACAGGGGGCTGGAGGCCTTCGAGAAGGTGGGCAAGGAGCTGGGGGTCATCAGTTGAGGAGTAAGCGCCTATCCGAAAAATGCTCACGGCGGACCTTAATCCGCCGCTGGACTAGGGTCCAGCGGGAGCAAAAAGATTTTTCGGATAGGCACTAAGTAGAAAACGAGGGGGTTGGGAGTTATACCTCTCAGTTCCCTCGTTTTTCGTTATCCCCGCTTGGCTCCTTATGATTGTCCTCCCCAGGACTTCTTCCTTGCTGCTCTTGCCAGCGGCTCAGCAAGAAAACGCCTGTGGCATAGATAGCACCGGCGACAGGAATACCAAACACGAAACCCCAGATACCCACTAGCCTGACGCTGATCATGATGGCGGCCAGGATGAGCAAGGGAGGCATGCCTATTACCTCGCTCATGATCTTTGGCATGAGAATGTGGAGGAGAATCTGCTGGTACACCGTCATAATCAAGAACATCCAAAGAGTCAGGCTCGGATTTTGAAACAGAGCGATGAGAGCAGGCAAAACCATGGCAATGGGGGCCCCGATAACAGGGATGAACATGATTAGCCCCGCCAATGACCCAATGGCTACGGCAAAACGCAATCCAGCGATGGTCATAACAATGATAACAAAGGTTGCATAGAGAAAAGCCATAACCAGTTGGCCGCGAATGAAGCCCCCGAAGGTGTGTTCTATGCTCTTAGCCGCTACGGACAGTTCATCGTGATACTCGGCAGGAATTAACTCCAAAAGTTGCCGTATTACTTTCTTGCCATCCAGCATCATGTAGAAGCTCAGGATGACAATTATAAATACACTGGCCAGCCCCGAAGCTACCTGAGTGACGATGACCAAAGCGTTCTGGATGATAGTGGTGCCGATGGTCTCGGCCCGCCGGGTCATTTCATCGGGCTGATAGATAGACGTCAGGTCTACGTAGATGTTGCGCTTGGCCAAATTCCCTTGTAAAGTTGCCAGCCAATCCGGGGCCTGGGCAATATACTCCGGCAGTTTGGCTCCTAGCTGGGAAAGTTGGGTCACAATCATGGGCACCAGGAATATTCCGATGACCACCATGATGATCACCAGGACAAGGTAGACAAGGCTTACAGCCAGGCCCCGCGGCAGGTGGAAGCTC
>CAZRSI010000200.1:0-4971 GCA_964602575.1 uncultured Anaerolineae bacterium | reverse complement strand
GTGCGCCGGGGATGGTGACCGTGAGCCTTCTGGCCCCGCTCAAGCGGCTGGAGGAACTGGGCATCGCCCACCTGGTGAGAGAGCAGTACGGGTTGTAAACCAAAATTAATGAACCCCATACCCTTTGAGACCTACCTCAAGGAAATCCAAGAGAACCTCTCCACGGGGCGGGCGACGGAGCAGACCCATCGCTCGGCTCTCAAGGCACTCCTCGAGGCTGTCGGCGAGGGGATCACGGCCATCAACGAGCCCAGGCGCGTGGAGTGCGGCGCACCCGACTACATCATCACCCGCGCCAGGACGCCCGTGGGCTATGTCGAGGCCAAGGACGTGGGCACGAACCTGGACACGGCGGAACGGTCAGAGCAGGTGCGCCGCTACCGCGCTTCGCTCAGTAACCTGATCCTCACCGACTATCTGGAGTTCCGTTGGTACGTGGAAGGTGAGCACCGGGAAACGGCCCGTCTGGCTACGCTGACCAGCGATGGGAGGATCAGGACGCAACGGGGCGGCATCCAGGCCCTTTCGGGACTATTGCAGAAGTTCTTCGCCCAGACGATGCCCACGGTGGGCACTCCCAAGGAGTTGGCCCAACGCATGGCTGCCCTGGCCCGCATGATCCGCGATCTCATCCAGGAGACCTTCAGGCGGGAGAGCGAGGAGGGCGCACTGCACGCCCAACTGAAGGCTTTCCGAGAGACGCTGATCCCCTTCCTCACCCCGGCCCAGTTTGCTGACATGTACGCCCAGACCATCACCTATGGCCTCTTTGCTGCCCGCGTCCGTGTTCCGGCTGGACAAAACTTCACCCGTGAGCGGGCTGCCTGGAACCTGCCCAGGACCAATCCCTTCCTCCGCAGGCTTTTCAACGAGATCGCCGGCCCGGACCTGGACGACCGCATTGCCTGGCTGGTGGACGACCTGGCCCACCTGCTGGCCCGGGCGGACATGGCGGAGATCCTGCGCGACTTCGGCAAGCGAACGCGGCAGGAGGATCCGGTGGTTCACTTCTATGAAACCTTCCTGGCCGCGTATGACCCGCAGGAGCGTGTGCGGCGTGGCGTCTACTACACCCCCGAGCCGGTGGTCTCTTACATCGTCCGCTCCCTGGATCACATCGTGAAGACCCGCTTCGACCGTCCGCTGGGCCTGGCTGACACCAACACCCTCATCCTCGACCCGGCTGTGGGCACGGCGACCTTCCTCTACTTCGTCATCCAGCAGATCCACGAGACCCTGATGGCGACGGGCCAGGCCGGCGCCTGGAATGACTATGTCGAAAACCATCTGTTGCCTCGCGTCTTCGGCTTCGAGTTGCTGATGGCTCCCTACGCCGTGGCCCATATGAAGCTGGGCATCCTGTTGCAGGAGACCGGTTACGACTTCACGGGCGACCAGCGCCTGGGCATCTACCTGACCAACTCCTTGGAGGAGGCGATCACGAGGGCTGAGACCCTGGGCTTTGCCAGGTTCATCACCGATGAGGCCAACGCTGCGGCGGAGATCAAGAAAGAGAAACCCATCATGGTGGTGCTGGGCAATCCGCCCTACTCGGTGAGTTCGGCCAACAAGGGGGATCACATCGAGCGGCTGATGGAGCGCTACAAGGCGGCCGTCCGTGACGAGCAGAACATCCAGCCCCTCTCCGACGACTACATCAAGTTCATCCGCTTCGCCCACGAGCGCATCGAGCGCACCGGTTATGGCGTGATCGGCATGATCACCAACCACTCCTACCTCTCCGGCCTGATCCACCGGGGGATGCGAGAGGAATTGATGAAGTCCTTCGATGAGATTTACGTGCTGAACCTGCACGGCAACGCCCTGATGGGTGAGACCGCGCCCGACGGCGGTCCAGACGAGAACGTCTTCGACATCAGGCAGGGTGTAGCCATTGTTTTCATGATCAAATTGGGGCGGAGATGATTGTGATGGGAGAAAGACAAGTGGTGAACATGAGCACGATATTGACTGAAGCTGAGCGCCGCCTGCGCAGCCTATCGCCTGAGCGGCTGCGGGTGGCCAATGACTTTCTGGCCTACCTGCAAGAGCGGGAGGAGAGCGAGGCGACCGCAGAGCTATTGAGCATCCCTGGTTTTGAAGCGACCTTCCGGCGCGCCGTCGAGCAGGCCGAAAGCGGAGAGGTGGTGCGCTTCGAGGATATCCGCCGCGATGTATGAGGTTTTGCTGACCCACGACGCGCAAAAATTCTACCAGAGCGCCGATGACCCGTTGGTCAGAAGGCTGAACCGCTGCTTTGACCAACTGCGGCGCAATCCTTACGAGCATCCCAACATCAAGCGGCTAAAAGGCCCGCTGGCAGGGTACTGACGTTATCGGGTGGGCGATTGGCGCGTAGTATACCGCGTAGACGAGGACAAGCGTGTCGTCACCGTCATCCTCATTGTCCACCGCAGCAAGGCATACAGGTGAACACAAAATGGGCAAGGTCTTCTACGTTGACCTCTGGGGCTTGAGGAAAGACAAATATTGCTACCTGCTGGAGAACGACATCAGCACCACTGAATGGCAGGAACTGGAGCCGGTTGCACCCTACTTCTTCTTTGTGCCCAAGACTCTCGATTTGCGCAGCGAATACGAGCGCGGCTGGAGCGTTGCTGACATTTTCCCTGTGTACTCCACTGGTATCAAAACCCACCGTGACCACTTTGTGATTGATTTCGATGAGAAATGCCTTCGCTCGAGAATTGCTGAATTTCGAGATGAGGCTCTTTCTGATGATGAGGTGAGGGAGAGGTTCAAACTACGAGACACCCGAGATTGGAAGTTGACTGAAGCACGGGTAAAACTCCAGGAACGAGAGGATTGGGATAAGGACTTCAACCGCTGCCTGTATCGCCCCTTTGACATCCGGCCAATATACTACTCCGGCGATGTAATTGAGTTGCCGAGATCCGAAGTTATGCGGCACATGCTTCAGGAGAATATCGCGCTGCTTACTTGCCGACAACAATTCGATGTGGGCTTCCGACACGTACTCTGCTCAAATAGGCTTACCGAATGTTGTGCTGTTTCACTTAAGAGTCGCGAGGTCACATACGTTTTTCCCCTCTATCTCTACACCACCCGCAAAGAAAATCCCAGGAAGGGCGGTGGAGGCATCATCGCCCTCACGCTATTTGAATCCAAAGCAGAGTACAAGACCCGTGAGCCGAACCTCTCGCCCGAGTTCATCGCTGCCGTCGAGGAGAAGTTCGGCCTGAAGTTCGTGCCGGAGGGCAAAGGGGATCTGGCAACCACCTTTGGTCCGGAGGACATCCTCCACTACGCCTACGCTGTCTTCCACTCCCCCACCTACCGCGAGCGCTACGCCGAGTTCCTCAAGATTGACTTCCCCCGCCTGCCCCTCACCTCCGATCGGGAGCTGTTCAAGGCCCTGACGGAGAAGGGCGAGGAACTGGTGAGCCTGCACCTGATGGAGTCGCCGAAGCTCAGCCAGCTCATCACCAGCTTTCCTGTGCCCGGCTCCAACGAGGTGGAGAAGGTGCGCTATGTGGAGCAAGTCACAGAACCCAAACTCACGGGCCGTGTCTATATCAACAAAACCCAATACTTCGAGGGCATCGAGCCTGAGGTCTGGGGGTTCCAGATCGGCGGCTACCAAGTCTTGCACAAATGGCTCAAAGACCGCAAGGGCCGTAAGCTCACCTTTGATGATCTCTTCCACTACCAGAAGATCGTCGTCGCTCTGAAGGAGACCATGCTCCTGATGGGGGAAATTGATAAGTTGATCCCGTCGTGGCCGATTGAGTGAGGGGAACAATGATCAGGATCGTGACCGACTCGAGCTGCGATTTGCTCCAGGAGGTGGTGGAGAAGCTGGGGATTGTGGTTGTGCCTCTGGTAGTGCGCATCGGGAACGAAGAGTTCCTGGAGACCGACCTGAGCATAGACGAATACTGGACGAAGGTGGAGGCCATCCGGGCCCAGGGCCTTTTCCCCCAAACCTCTTAGCCCTCCATAGGGGCCTTTGAGAGCGTGTTCGCTCCTCTTGTCGAGAATGGGGACGAGGTTCTCTGCGTAACCATTACCAGCCACCACAGCGGCACGTTCAACAGCGCCTGGGCAGCAGCACAGCGGTTCGGCGAAGCGGTTAGCGTCTTCGACTCCTGGTCGGCCTCCCTGGGCGTAGGGTTTCAGGTTGTGGCCGCGGCCCAGGCCGCGCATCAGGGCGCCAGCCTGGGCGAAGCCTTGGCCCTGCTGAAAGATATGCGAGCGCGCACGCACCTCCTGGCTGTGCTGGATACAATCGAATACATCCGGATGGGTGGAAGAGCGAATGCCCTTATCCCCATGCTATCACGGGTGATGCGGTTCCTGCAAGTCAAGCCCATCATCGGGTTTGTCGAGGGTGAATTGAAGTTGCTGGGCCAGGCGCGTACATTCCCTGCTGCGTTGGAACAGATAGAACAAAGAATGGCGGAATTGCAGCCCTTTGAGCGATTGGGGGTTGTGCACACCCGCCACCCCCACGACGCGGAGGTTGTGGCCGAGCGGTTCGAGGAGGACATAGCGTTTCAGGGCCAGGTTGTGGTCACAGAAACAGGCGCAGTTTTGTCCTCCCACGCCGGGCCAGGGGTGATTGGCATAATAGGAGTAAGGAGAGGAAAATGCGAGTTATCACCAACAAAAAACTGATCAGAAACAGAGCCAGATTGGGCCGGGTGGCCAGCTTTGTTGGGTTGGCAGTGTTGCTCTTGGGATTAGTAGCCTCTCTATATCCTCAATGGATACTGGCTTCGTTCGGTTGCCTTGTGGTGGGCTTCGTGCTCTCTCAAGTGGGCATTTATAATGCCAACCGCTGGGTGAAGCAACCTCGAGCCGATCAAAAGCTGGACAAAATCCTGAAGGGATTCGATGACCGTTATCAGCTCTACAACTATGTCCTGCCAGTACCGCACGTCTTGCTGGCGCCCTTTGGCCTGTGTGTGATCACCCCCAGAGATCAGC
>CAZRSI010000199.1:0-4974 GCA_964602575.1 uncultured Anaerolineae bacterium | reverse complement strand
CCTGCGAACGGATTCCAGGGGTTTTTCGTAACGTACGATTGCGACGATAGGCTTGCTCATAATGCCATTTAAACAAGAGCCTCACTGCATACAATCCTCGGAATCTCTTCCTCACCCGCAAATCGGATGCGTGTTGGCATGTCCTTCAAATTGTGCTGGAAGTAGATGCGTTTCAACTCCCTTAGCAAGTCCTCGCCTCTCACCCCATTTCGCCGTAGCAGATTCAATTCCTTCCTTACTGCTGCTGTCAAAGGACCCCGAAATGCTTCCTCCAGCAGCGTCATGTCGCCGCGCAGGTCGTCGTCCTTGGTAGCGTTGAACAACGCCCGGAGCTCGCGCAACACGTACCTTTGGCCTCGGGTCAGAGACCTTACGTACTCGCGTTGAGCTTTGCGTTGCCTCACCTCATCGTCAAACCGTTGCTTGGCCCGCATCAGCGCAGCGTTATACCCTTGAGGCAGTGGCTGGGCAGGCTCGTCTGTTCCACAGGCAATAGCCCGTAGTGCATATGAGAGATCACTGGAGATGATGCTGCCCTCCTCGTCCAGAAGCAGCAATTGCTGGTAGCGGCCTGCCGCAAAGAAAGCGAAAATGCCTTTGGTTGCCGATGCTCGCCCGGTTCGAATGCCATCGCGCAGGTTAACGATGCGCTCGAATTCCGCCGGATTCTCCCGTCGCATGAGACGCAGGACTTCCTCAGCCTCGTTCAGGTCCATTGGCTCCTCTTCATCTCCCTCGAACAGACTCAGTGTCTCTCCCCTCCTCTCGTAGATAGCATACATGGCCTCTTCGTTCAGTTGCTCGCTGGGGTCGAGGATGGCAGCATCCTCGCCAATGGTCTCGTGAATCTCTTGAATACGCCTGCTCAGCTTCTCCCGCAGGCCCAACTGTCGCTCGATCCCCGTCTCCGGCAAGAAGTTGAAGGCAAAGATGCGATCATGCTCTGAACCGATGCGGTCAATGCGCCCCAGGCGTTGAATCAGGCGCACCGGGTTCCAGTGCAGATCGTAGTTGATGACCTTGTCACAGTCCTGTAAGTTCAACCCTTCGGCCAATACATCGGTGGCGATTACGGTATTCAGTTCTACTTCACTTTCACGAAAGCGATACCACGGGTTGGCCCGGGGGGCGAATCGTCCGACGACACGCTCGCGGCTCTTGTCGCCGCTGTAGATGACCTCGATGTCGTCGCGCTCGCCGTTGGGATTGAGATTGTCGTAGAGATACTGGGCCGTGTCGGCGTACTGGGTGAATATGAGTCGCTTGCCTCCAAAAAGTGGCGGACGACTCAACCACGCCTTGAGGGTTTGCAGTTTGGCGTCCTGGTCGGGCGTGATGGGTTCGACCAATCGCAGCATCTGGTCGAGAATTCGGATGTCTTGCTCAATGTGCCGTTTCAAAAGATCAACGTGGAAGTCGGCGATGTCATAGCGGCCACTGACCTGGCGCAGCGCGTCTAAAAGCTGGGTTTCCTCCATCTGGTCAGATTCGTACAGGATGTCCTGGGCCTCCTCGCCCGCCGGGACAATGCCCTCATGTAGGGCTTTGAGGAAGTCTTGGTGAATGCGCAGCAGCCGCCGCAGGGTCTCGCGGAAAGCGTGCACGCTGGATTCAAACCGTTTGAAGAGCATCACCCGCATAAGTCCCCGCAGATTCGCTCCGGCCTGGTGGAGCTCGATGTAGCGGCGTTCCTTACGCTTTTCCGGCCTAACGTAGTGCCAAAGTCCGTAACGGGCGTAGGTTAGCTCGTCGGGGGGAGGAGACAGCTGATCCTCACGGGGGCGTCCCAGATAGCGCCGCAGTTGGTCGTAGAGCCCCTGGTACGTTTCTTCGATGCTGTAGGTGATGGTCTCCAGTTCCCGTTGTGGGAAGAATTGTGGCCTGCCACCCACCAGAATGTAAGCGCGTCGTTTGCCTTCTCGATACTCCTGAAAGCGAGCTGGATTCACCCGTTCATGCGTCTCAGCGTCGTAGCCGTACCAGCGCAGGATGTGACTGCGGGTGCGGCGGATCAGGATGTGCTCCAGCACGTCCTGCAATCGCTTTTCACCGGCCTCGACCCCCTTGAAAAACTCTCGCAAGTTCGGAGGGGCAATGGGGAGGTCGGTCCGATCATCGGGGTGGAAGAGCTTGATTTGATAGTACAGGTCCCACGCCGTCTTGTTGCGTGGAGTAGCGGTCAGGAACAGGCACTTCCGCCCCGTAGCCAGAAAGCCCTGCAGCAGCCGGTACCGCTGGCGGTCCGAATAGCGGAAGTTGTGGCTTTCGTCCACCAGCACGAAGTCGCGGTCGCGGTATCTCACGTCCTCCAGCAAGAAGTTGCGACCATCATCCCGTTCTCGCAGGAGGCCCATGGAAAGCACGCGGGCGTTGAGTTGGTAGACCTCATTGTAGCGCTCCCACATGTCCACCAGTGACCTGGGGCAGATAATCAGGGGGCGGACGTGCTCGGTGCGCTCGAAATGCTTGACTACCGCCGCTCCGATGTAGGACTTGCCCAGGCCCACTACATCAGCAACGAAGCAGCCGCCATAGTCCCGAATCATCTGCACCGCCTGGCGCACGGCGACCTTCTGGAACTCGGCCAGGTCGCGGGTGATGTCATCTTCCCACAGGATCTCGCGCCGTTCGGCCTCTTCCAGGCGGTCCTTGACCAGCTCGTAGAGCGTCTTCATGTAGATGTCGTAAGGGCGGGCCAGGATCTCCATGCCGTCCCTCTCATCCACCACGCCCACGGCCCAGGAACGCTTCAGTTCGTTCACGAGGGCAGCATCGAAGTCACGAGCCTCGCTCCAGAGTTCCTCGAACCAGTCCACCAGCGCTTCGTGGTTGGCGTTGCCATGCACCAATACGTTGAGTTCGGTGTTGTGGGTGATGCCGGCCAGGGTCAGATTGGAGGACCCGACAACGGCGATGCCCTTCTCCTCGCGCGGCAGTTCCTTCCCGTGGGCATCGTAGATCGGGCCGTAGTCGAAGACATAGGCTTTGGCGTGAAGTCTCCCCTTGGTGTAGACGCGCACCTTGAGTCGCTTCTCCTGGATCAGACGCAGCACAGTGCGCACCGTGGCCTCGTCCTCATCGGTCTGATCCATCAGGGAAATGGCCGTCCGCAGGTTGGAGGCTGTCTCTTCGGCGGAGCGTTGCATCTCTACCCGCTTGCGGTAGCGCCAGTCCTCGATTGCCTCTCCGAGCAGGTCCAGCCGCTTGTAGCCTTCGGCCAGGGTCTCCAGCGTCTCGCGGTCGGTGGTGTTGCCAATGAGCAGGCGGATTTCGCGGAGTTGCTCCAGGTGCTGGCGGATGGGCTTCAGGCCTGAGAGGAACAGATAGCCCACCGCGAACCGCGCCCGCTCGCTGCCGGGCAGGATGCGTTTGATATGGTCCAGGAGTTTCTCGCTGCGGTTGTCAATAATGTCATGAGGCATTTGCTTCACCAACTTCTTGGACTATAAGCGCCGAACACTATGGCACCAAGGAACAGCTACTTTCTCGCAGCGACTCCGCCTTCCCAATCTGCGCTTGCATTTGAGCTTCGCCTCTGCAGCTAGCGATCCGAATGTTCCACCAACCACCGCCGCCCGGCCGCCGTGATTGCCCACACCCCCCTGGGCGAGTCGGAGGCCAGCAGTCCCTCTTGCACCATGGCGTTTCGTGCCCATTGGGCGGTGTTCCGCCAGCGGGGCATCTTAGGATTGGAGGCCAGCGGTTCGTCGTCCACCGGTTTGAGCACGTCCCGCATCAGCACTCGCACGCGATCCAGCACCGCGCCGATCTCGCCTTTGCCGCCCATCTCGACCAGGGCTTGCAGGATGGGCCGGCGATAGGCCGCCTCAGGGGTGCGCAGGCCCCGGCGAAGCCGGGCGGTCTTCTTTCGCCTGCGTCGCCGTTGGGCTGGTCGAGCCGGCGCCTCTGGAGCAAGAGTAGCCCATTCGCTGCGCAGTGCTGCCACCTTATCGCGGAAGGCGGTCATGGCCTTGACCCGAGCCAGAGCGGCTTCAGCCTGTTTGTGCTTGCCTGAAGCGAAGGCGGCACTTCCCTCGCTATTGACCGCTTTGATGACTGTTTCGATTTCCTCCAGAAGCATTTCGATGGCTGCAAGGACATTGGCATTGTCGGACATGGAATTGCCCCCCTTTCTCCGGCTAAAGCCTCGACTCCCCCTTATGTCGGGAGTGAAGCCTTCAGGCGGGGCCGAAGTCATCTCCCCCCACGTACTCTATCACTGGATATCGCTCCCAACAATCTGCCAGCCACTCTTCGCCTTTCTCCTGCAAGTAGTAGCCGTAGCTGGAGAATTCCCAATCCCTTGGATGGGCTACGTAGCCATGTTTGACGGGGTTATTGTGGGTGTAGTTGAAGTGCGCCCACAGGCTGGCCTCGGTACGAATGCAGGTATCCCAGTAGTTGTGCCAGACCTGGCGACCCACTGTGTCGTTCCACAGGTTAAGCTGACGAGAGGTGGCCCCGTGCAGGCGACCGATAAAGCGGGACAAGTCCTTGCCTATGTGGGTCTTGAGCAAGAGGTGGTAATGATCATCAAGGATGACCCAGGCTCTTAGAACGATGCTGAATTCGATGATCAGTTCTTTGAGTTGATCGCGCAGCAAGACCTTGGCGCGGGGTGAGGCCAGGAAGCGAGCGTGGTTCAAAGTAGAGCTGCTGATGAAATACCAGGTGTCATCCAAGAAGATGTGGGGTGGGTGATGATCCCCCATAAGTTGCCTCCGACCAGCTAAAGCTTCGCCTCTCCTTTTCTGAGGGAGTAGAGCCTTCGGGCGGTTTCCGGCTAAAGCCTCCATTCCCGTTTGGTGGGTTACCCCAGGGCCACGTGCGCAGCAGTGACCGGCTGAAGCCTCGATGTCCTCACATGCGGGAGTGGAGCCTTCAGGCGGGCTAAAGCCTCGACTCCCACTTGAGAGGGTGCATCCCCTCCGCACCGACTGTGCCTTGCTCAGCCGCTTGCGCACCAACTCCACC
>CAZRSI010000198.1:0-4983 GCA_964602575.1 uncultured Anaerolineae bacterium | reverse complement strand
ATGACGAAAGTCATGTGATCGGGTGATCAGGTGACCCTTAGTACATTGTCGCACAAGTCCCCCCGCTCGCGCAGGACCCTAGTCCCGCCCCCTTCTGGGCACGGAATCGAGTGCCTCGAGCGCCTGAAATGACAGAGCAGGGTCCGCCGTGAGCAACAAAGCGGAGCAGATTTGCAGAAAGCCGTACTTAGCACAGCCACCATTCGCTCCAAGCTTGCCTGTTTGCGCTGGGCCTTAGTCCGGCGCTGCGGCGGACTAAAGCCCGCCACGAGCCAAAGCGCCAGCGCGGGGCTGAAGACCCCGCACTGAAGGAACGAAGCCCTGCGGGGCTGAATCAGGCCCGCTCTAGCCTGTAGGGCTTTGTTCCTTCCGCCCGGAGCTTCAACTCCGGGCGGCATGGCGAACGGGAAACTCTGAAAACCGAGAGGCCACCTGACCAAGGACCAACCGACCAACTGACCACTTTGACAAATCGCCCTGACGATGCTAGAATTTCGTCCACGGAGGAAGACGATGGAGTACGACGTCATCGTGGTGGGGGCGGGGATCGGCGGCGCAGCGGCGGCCTACTACTTGGGGGAAGTAGGCTGCAGGGTGCTTGTGTTGGAGAAGGAGACACTCCCCAGATACAAGCCCTGTGGCGGTGGTGTGCCTCGCTCGGTCTTCAGCTATTTCCCATTCTCCCTCGATAAGGCGATAGAGGCCAAGGTAGCAAGAGTCCGCTACTCCTACCAGGGTCAAGAGGAGGTCACTGTTCCGCTGCCGGATGAGGCCGTAGCCATGGTCATGCGCGACAAATTCGATGCCCTGGTGCTGGAGCAGGCTCGGTGCGAGGTGCGAGAGGCCACATCGGTGACGAAGGTGGTGGAGGATGAGGATGGCGTGGTCGTTTTCACCGCAGACGGCAAGGAGTTCAGGGGACGCTACCTCATTGGCGCTGACGGGGCCAATTCCATCACAGCCAAGCAACTGGGTCTGCGGAGGGGCAAGTTTATGGGAGCGGCCATTGAAGCTGAGGTGCCCCTCGCTCCGACGGCCATGGCCGATTGGGCGCAAACAGCCCTGTTCGAGTTCGGCACTCTCAAGGGCGGCTACCTGTGGATCTTCCCCAAGAGGGAACACGTCTCCGTTGGCATCGGCGCTTTCCGTAAGAGCAAAGCCAAGCTGAAGGAGATACTGAGGCGCGAGATGGCCAAGTTCGGCATCGGCCTGGACGGGGTTACCCTGCGCGGCCATCCCCTGCCCATTTATCTTCGCTCCGAGAGGCTGAACACTGCCCGCTCCCTCCTGGTGGGCGATGCAGCGGGCCTCATGGACCCCTTATCAGGTGAGGGCATCCGCCACGCCATCAAAAGCGCCCGCCTGGCCGCGGAGGCTATCCCCCGAGGGGAATTGAGCAGATACACAGCCAGGGTACAGAGGGAGATCGGAGCCAACTTGAGTTGCGCCCGCTGGTTGGCTGCGCTATTTTATGGGCTGCCACGCCTCTGCTTCCGCCTTGGCGTCCGCAACCCCAAAGCCACGCATTTGCTGGCCGAGATGCTCAACGATCGAGCTACCTATCCTGACATCAACCGCCGTATCCTACCCTACCTTCTTAGATCTCTTGGCAACCGCTGAGCCACAAGTCCCTCAAAGTTCCCCTGAGTTCCTCCGAGCTCCCCCGTCTAACCAGGAACTTGGGGGAACTTAAGGGAACTCGGAGCGATATTCAACTTCAACACCACCGCTTCCTCTCCCACCAACTCGAATCCGAACCAGCGATACAGTCGTTGCGAGACCTGGTTGTCCTGCTGGGTGTTCAGGATGGTAGCCCGGACACCCTCCCGTTTGAAAAAAGCGATAGCTTCGGCCAACAGCCGCGTCCCGATGCCCCGCCTCTGATAGTCAGGGTGCACGGCAAGGCGGGCCAGATATCCCTGATTCCCCACCAACCTGCTGAATTCATAGCCCACCACCACGCCGTCCAGTTCGGCGACGACAAAGTGGGGATAGCTTGCCAGTACATCGTGGAAATCTGCCGTCGTGTTCCGCCACAGCGGTTCAAAAGCAGTCTGATCCAGAGCAACCAAGGCTGGGAAATCGTCAGGTTGGGCCGGCCGTACCAATACCTCTTGGCTACCCCACGAGGGCACAGCCCAACCGGTTTTTTGGTAGGCTAAGATAATGTTGTCCACGACGAAGCCATGTTCTTGTAGAGGCCCGATCAGCCAGTCATCGCCGCCGACATAGGCCAGCGTTGTCGCGCCCTGGGTGCGCAACGATTCGAGGCTGGGAGGCAAGAGAACCCGCAAATACTCGGACACAGACCACCTGTCGGCCAGGCCGGCACCTCGCAGGCAGGCCAAATTGGAGCAGTGCAGATCCCAGAACATGAAACCCACCAGCCGGCCCCCGGCGTAAGCCACCAGGAAGGGTTCAGCCTCCAAGCGGCCCCTCAACTCCCCCACCTTGAAGTGCAGACAGACCCGCCGGACATCCCTTATGAGCCGCAGTACTCTTCTCTCGTCGGCTACCGTTGCTTGCCTGACCGTGATTTCCACCCGACGTCGCCCACCTATGAAAGATGATAGCACGGTTGCCCTCCCGTGTCAAGATCGTTAGCTTGATAAATGTTTCCTTTTAGTGTATACTTAAAGCGCTTCCCTGCTTTGTGGGGCGAGATTTCTTATCTGGAGCACAGCTTCTCCCGCGCCATCGCGGATGTCTTCGGGCCTGCCTACACAGCCAGCCGATGTGACGCATATTTTAGGGGGGATTCAAGCCATGAGCAAGTCCACTTTCCCGACTGTAACTATCGGCACAAGTGAGTTAGAGGAGATGATTCGCAAGATTGTGCGAGAGGAATTAGCACGGGCGATGAGAAGAGCGATTTAAGAGAAACCTGCAACGCTACCGCGGCATGTGTGAGAGAATCAAACGCCGGGTGCAGAGGGTTCTGGCCGATCCCTACCAGAACACCGAGTTGCGGAGTGCTGGCGAGTGCCCGAGTGTCAGTTCTGCTTTTGTGAGGGGCTACTCGACAAAACAGTAGTATTCCTGACAGTTGGGCCTCACGAAAAGGCCTACAGGATGCGTTAGCTGACATAGGATGGCAATGATGAAAAAAGGAGCTTTCACCTTTGTGTTGCACAGCCACTTGCCCTATTGCCGCATGGCAGGGCGATGGCCCCACGGGGAAGAATGGCTACACGAAGCCACCTCGGAGACCTACCTCCCCCTCCTCAACGCCCTCTACGACCTGAAAGAAGAGGGCTACCCCATCAAGCTGACGGTGGGCCTAACCCCTGTTCTGGCCGAGCAGTTGGCCGACCCCCTGGTCTTGGACCACTTTGAGATATATCTGGAAGAGAAAATCGAAGCCGCCCAAAGCGACATCCAACGCTTCCAAAAGGCTAACGAACCCCACCTGGAGTACCTGGCCACCTTCTATCGCAACTGGTACGGAAACACCATGGACACTTTCAGAGATCGCTTTGGCAGGGATATCGTGGGCGCCTTCAAGCGGCTCCAGGACGAAGGCTATCTGGAGATCGTCACCTCCGCTGCCACTCATGGCTACCTCCCTCTGCTGTCGCGCGATTCCTCGATCTACGGGCAACTGAAAACTGGCGTGGAGAGCTATCGTCGGCTCTTCGGGCGAGCCCCACGAGCCATCTGGCTACCTGAGTGCGCCTACCGCCCGGCTTTCTACGCCGAGGCCGACGGGAAGCGCTACTACAAGCCCGGCTTGGAGGAGTTCCTGGCTGAATTGAACCTCGGATGCTTCTTCAGCGAGACCCACACCATCGAGGGAGGGATGCCAGTGGGCAAGGCAGCTGGCGACGCCATCGGTTATGGAGAAGTGCCCAAGCGCATCGTGGTACCCCTGCCCGACTACGTGGAGCCTACCGAGAAAACCACCTATCAACCTTATTACGTCGCCGCCAGAGGCGAGACCACGTATTCGCCCGTGGCCGTCATCGGGCGCAACAACCGCACCGGCATGCAGGTCTGGTCAGCCGAATGGGGATATCCGGGTGACTACGACTATCTGGAGTTCCACAAGAAAGATGGCATCTCGGGCCTCAGGTACTGGCGGGTAACGGGGGCGCGAGTGGACCTGGGGCAGAAGGACTACTACCATCCCGACTGGGCTCAGTACAAGATGGGCAAGCACTCCCGTCACTTTGCCTGGCTGGTTGGCGACCTGTTGTCCCAATATCACCGGGAGAGCGGCAAGTATGGCATCATCTCCTCCAACTACGACACCGAGCTCTTCGGCCACTGGTGGTTCGAGGGGGTTGATTGGATGCGGGAGGTGCTGAGGATCCTTAGCCAGAGCGAGACGGTAGAGCTGACCACGGCCAGCGAGTACCTCGAGGAGCACCCACCCGAAGACGTGCTCGCCCTGCCGGAGAGCTCCTGGGGCCTAGGAGGAGGGCACTGGACCTGGGACAACCATGAGACTCACTGGATGTGGGAGCCCATCCACGAGGCGGAGCGCCGCATGGAGAGACTGGTGGCCCAGCATCCAGCCGCCCAGGGCGATCTGGCCGCCGTCCTGAACCAGGCCGCACGGGAGTTGCTATTGATGCAATCCAGCGATTGGCCCTTTTTGGTGACCACAGGCCAGGCCCGGGAATACGCTATCGTGCGCTTCAACGAGCACCTGGAGCGTTTCAACCGCCTGGCTGAACTCGCCGAAGCCGGGCAGGCAGACCCTGCTCTGGTCGCAGAGCTCTACGAACTAGACAAACTCTTCCCCGATATTGATTATCGGTGGTTTGGGGATAGGGAAAGAATCAAATGAACCAGGTACTGTGCGCCAGCCAGCGGCCCATGCCGATTTGCCGGTAAGAACACGGATGGGCAGGATTGGCGGATAGCACCCCATTCCCCGCAACCGCTCGGTTCAATCGAAGCGTTTTGGGTAGTGGGACATTATACTGTTGCACTGCTCTGTAACACTTCTGACTTACCCCCAAAGTGACCTACATCTTC
>CAZRSI010000197.1:0-5002 GCA_964602575.1 uncultured Anaerolineae bacterium | reverse complement strand
GACTACGAGGCCAAACTGATCGCTGAGTTCGAGCGGTTCATGCCCGAAGTGCCGCCTTGGAAGCGATGACCCCCGGTTGACATCTGTTTCCAATCAGGGTATAATGTGGTTACATAAGAAACCACAATTGGATGGTGGAGGGCGAACAATGCCTAACATTGGTGTGCGCGAGTTGAAAATTCGAGCTTCGGAGATGGTGATTAACGACTGATTATCCCAGGAGGTAAGAGCATGGCTATCTCAGAGACCAAACGAATCACCTTGGAGTTGCCGATGGACCTCTATCAAGAGGTGGTGACTGCTAAGGAACGGCAGGAAACTCGCAGTATAGCTGAGTTCATCCGAGAGGCAGTGGTGGAAAAGGTGACCAGGATGCGCTGGCAGCACAATCTGGCAGAGCTACGGAGCGAGATTCGGGAGGCCGGAGGGCTGAAACTGAGGGGTAGCAAGGAGGAAGTCATTGAGCGTCTTAGAGAGACTCGGCGTCAGATTTTCGAGGCCGAGTATGCTCATCTGTATAGATAGCAATCAGTTCATTTTCGGCCTCACTGAGATGGACAAAGACTCGGTGACGCTCTTGAACATCCTCAGCGAGTTCAATGTGGCTGTGCCTCGCCTGGTGGTGCAAGAGGTCACCCGCAATCTGGACACGGAGACGCAGGTGCGCAAGTTCTACCGGTTGCTCTACGGTGCTCAGAATGTGGTTGTGGTTGATGAACCAGTACCGCGTGATTTGGTGGCAAAGTATGAGCAACTCGGCCTACCAGAAAAAGCCGATGCTGTGATAGGTGCTTTTGTGGAATGGGTGGGAGCCAAGTATCTGGTATCTGACAACCGGCACTTTCTGCAAGAACTACAGACTGCTGCCTTCGATGTATTGAGCCCAGCCGAGTTTCTGGCACGGTTGGGCGAGTAACCTCTATAGTCGTGATTGGGAGGTGCACCATGTCCCCGCACCCCTTCACCCTCTTGAGCCTCATTGTGATCCTCTCCCTGCTCCTGCCGCTCGTCGGACCACCTGTAACGGTGCAGGGCCAGCCCGGCATGGCGACTGCCTCCGGGTTCCCTTCTCTCCCTGCCTCCCGATCTTCCCTTCTCCCCGCCACTGACCCCGACCGCGCTCGTGTCGCGGTGGCGACCTTGCAAAGCGCACTCGTGGCGGCCCCTGCTGGGCCGGGCATGACACCTGCCGACGCCGAAAACGTGGAGTTCGTGGGCCAGATCGGCTGCCTATCCTACGCCGTGGCCGTGCAGGGGGACTACGCCTACGTCGGCGAAGGGCCGAGGCTGACTATTCTCGACATCTCTAATCCAGCCTCACCGACCGTGGTGGGCAAGACGGACCCGCTGCCCGATGTCGTGCAAGGCGTGGCCGTGGCCGGGGGGTACGCCTACGTTGCTGATGAGAGGGGTGGCCTGTTAGTCTTGCGTTATACTGGCGGGGTGGAGCCAACGCCCACCCCCACCTCCACATTTACGCCCACGCCGACACCAACAGCGACCAGCACGCCCACTGCCACACCGGCTCACCTGATCTATCTGCCGCTGGTGCTGCGGAACTTCTGACGTTTCCATATCCTCTGGTGGAGACATTTATGGTCTTTGGAAAAGGCTATACCGACAGATTCCTGACTGAATACGAAGTCCGCGACCTGACAGCCGAGGCGCTGGCACGGGGCGATCTCGACGGCAAGCGAGTGCTGATCATCATCCCCGACCACACTCGCACGGCGCCGATCCCGTTCTTCTTCCACCTGTTTCATGAGCTGTTGAGTGAGAGAGTGGTGACGCTGGACTACCTGGTGGCCCTGGGCACGCACCACCCGATGAGCGAGGAGACACTGAACAAGCTGGTGGGGGTCACGGCAGCGGAACGGGCGGGGAAGTACCGCGATGTTCACATCTTCAACCACCGTTGGGACCTGCCCGACACCTTCACTACCATCGGCACGATTCCTGCGGCGGAGGTCGAAGAGCTCACTGGCGGCCTGATGCGCCTGGACGTACCCGTTGCCCTCAACAGGCTCATCTTCGACTATGACCAGCTCATCATCTGTGGCCCTACTTTCCCTCACGAAGTGGTCGGCTTCTCCGGCGGCAACAAGTACTTTTTCCCTGGCATTGGTGGTCAGGAGGTCATCAACTTCACCCACTGGCTGGGGGCCCTGCTGACCAGCATGGCCATCATCGGCACCAAGCACACCCGGGTGCGGGCGGTGATTGACCGAGCGGCTTCGTTCATTGATGTGCCCAAGCTCTGCTTCAGCCTGGTGGTGGCGCCGGAGAATCCGCAATCCGCAATCCGCAATCCGCAATCACAATTGGCTGGGCTGTTCATCGGCACACCGGAAGAGGCCTACGAGCACGCCGCCGACCTTTCGGCCAAGCTGCACATTGTCTACGTGGATCAACCCTTTCAGCGGGTGCTGTCCGTGATGCCGGAGATGTACGACGACCTGTGGACGGCGGCCAAAGGGATGTACAAGCTGGAGCCTGCCATCGCCGACGGGGGCGAGGTGGTCATCTACGCCCCGCACATCACCGAAGTCTCCTACACCTACGGTAAGATCATTGACGAAATCGGCTATCACGTGCGCGATTATTTTCTCAAGCAGTGGGATCGTTTCAAGGACTATCCCTGGTGTGTGCTGGCCCACTCCACCCACCTGCGGGGGGTGGGTACTTACGACGCCGAGACGGGCGTCGAGCGCCCTCGCATCAGGGTCACCTTGGCCACTGGCATCCCGCGGGAGCGTTGCGAGCGCATCAATCTCGGCTACCTGGACCCAGCGACGATTGACGTAAGCGAGTGGGAAGGGCGGGAGGACGAGGGGATCCTGGTGGTGCATAAGGCGGGGGAGATGTTGTATAGAATTAGCGGATAGCAAATCGTAGAGGATAGGATTATAGGAGCTGACCGATGACCCACGATCGTATAGAGATCAACCCGGCGATCATGTTTGGCAAACCAGTTATCAAAGGCACGCGCATTACCGTAGAGCATATCTTGCGTAAGCTGGCAGGGGGGATGACGATTGACGAGATCCTGACCGACCATCCGCACCTCACACCGGACGATGTGTATGCTGCTGCCGCTTTTGCCGCCGATTATCTGGCTTCGGTAAATCGCATTCAGGGCGTCATGAAGTAAGGAGGTTTTGGATGAGCGCCACATCCCGACCTGCCTGACGATAACACTCACATGGTTGTCTGCGTGCGCTTTCGCTGGGTAACCGAGCCGGACGGCACGGTGCGCGAAGAGAAGTTCGTAACGACAGCCTATTTCCAGTCATTCTAGGGGGGTGACCAATGAGCGAGATCAAATACAACTACGATCAAGAGGCCGATGTGCTCTACGTCTCCTTTGGACGCAGCGAGCACGTCACCGGCGTGGAGTTGGCCGATAACGTCCTGCTTCGGCTAGATACCGGCAAGGCCACAGGGGAGCCACCCCGTGCGGTGGGGCTAACCTTCATCAGCTTTGCCCGGATGATGGAGTATCACCGGGACAGGCCGCTGACCATATCTCTGGAGGCGTTGCGCAACTTACCGGAAGACCTGTGGCAGGCAGTGATGGCTGTCCTCACCAGCCCGCCGGTCAGCGACTTCCTGTCCGTGGGGCTGGTCGTAGCACCACAGGTGCCACCCCTGCCCGAACTGGCGGTGGCGTAACCCTGGTCCCTCTGTGCTGGAGGCCCCTGACGCTGATGCCTACGACCGTTCGGCTGAGCCCTTCGGCTACGCTCAGGACAGGCGCTCATGGCGAAGCCTGCTGGTGGACAAGTACCGCGTCTGGGGCATTGAAGAGATCGCCAAACCCGAAGTCTTCCGCGTGCGGCCCCTCAGCGAGTACGGCACCTTTACTGCTATCGCTGATCTGTTCCAGGGGGCCAGGAATCTCAGGAAGGCGGTGGATGAGCTGCAGGAGAGGATGTAGCGGCGGCTTGAGGGGTACATTTCATGTTGTTGGCTTGGGGCTATGACCCGCTTCTCTTGGTAGATTGTCGGAGGGACGGATTGGTGGTATAATAAGGCAAGCATTGGCCTCGTTGTGCAGGGAGAGGGAGCAGCGCCAGGCTTTGTTCTGAGGCCCAGCCTAAGGGGTGGGGGGGCATTGAACAACGCCCGGAACTATGACAACAAGAAGCGTTTGAGAGATCGTCTTTCAGTGGCAAGAGGGCGCGTTACCGATGATTAGCCGTGGGAGCGTGTGATGATGAAGGAAGGAGCGGCTGACCGAACTAGTAAAGAGCAAAAGGCTGTTACCTTTAATGATCTCTTTGGTGGCCTATTCCAGACAGGCGAACCGGCTCCCAAGGCAAGACCACCCTCAGAAGCCGACATAGACGCACCTTCTGCGATAGGCTTGACTGAGTATGAGCCTAGTGATGACAAGACCTGGGCTTCCCTAGAGAAACTGCCTGCCTTTCATTCTCTTGTAAGTACCGCTTCGGTCAAGGGCTTCATTTCTCAGCAAGAAATCGTCACTCGGCTTCCAGAGAGGTATGTCGAAAGATTCATTCGCTATGCCATTGACCACGAGATTGTAATTCTTGAAACCGACCCTCTAGCAGAGCTTGTTAAGGAGGAAATCCCACCATTCAAAATAGAAGTGGAGGAAGAGGAGCTTGACCTCTTCAGCCTCTATCAGTACGATGCTTGGAGATTCCCCTTGCTTAGCCCAGAGGAGGAAGTGCTTTTAGCCAAGAAGATCGAGCAAGCCAAGATAGCACGTTGGCGGCTGGAAAAAGGTGATAGTCATTCTGAGGCAAAGAGACAACTGGAAGAACAGATTAGAGAGGGTGAGGAGGCGCGGACTCGGTTTATCGAAAGGAATCTGCGGTTGGTCATACACTGGGCGAGGAGATATCAGAATCGTGGGCTAGAGCTTATGGATCTGATTCAGGAGGGCAATCTTGGCTTGATAAAAGCGGTTGACAAGTTTGACTATAGACAAGGTTGTCGCTTTAGCACCTATGCCTCTTGGTGGATCAAGCAAGCG